>JAPLHL010000343.1 GCA_026389655.1 Chloroflexota bacterium | reverse complement strand
CCCTCTTACCCCCGTTAAGTAATGCGTATTCCAGCATTTGTGATAGAAGCGGAATATCATTTTTTGCTATCTCAGCCATCCTGGCTTCGACTTGCTTAAGATCGTCCTTTATGGGCAAATAGATCTCATCGAGTTTCATGCCGCACTCCCGCCTCCCATCCTCGCCATTTCCTCCTCTACTATTTTATCTTCAAGCTTTACAAAAAGCGCCTGCGGCTGCGGCAGTTTTTGGCCCGCTAAAGGTAGCTGCAGTTGCCAGCCAGCCTCGCGTATGTCGCCATCGAAACCCAGAAAATTATGAAGCTTCTGCGAGGTAAAAGGCAGGAACGGGTATAGTAGCGTCTTCAAGGCGGAAATGGCGCCTATCGCCGTATAAACAGACCGGCCTGCAGCTTCCCTGTCCTGCTTAACCATCTTCCATGGCGCAGTGTCATCGAGGTACCGGTTAACATCCTGTGCCAGGGCCATTGCCAGCTTAAGAGCTTCCTTGAAATGACAGCGGTATAGCTGCCTGTCTACGTCATCGAGTGTATTGCGGGCTTTCTGCAGCAGGCCTTTGCTTACTTCATCCAACTCGCCGGGATCAGGGACAGCAGCGTCAAAATTACGGTTAGTAAAGGTGAGTACACGGTTAACCAGGTTGCCGTAAGTGGCAACCAGTTCATCGTTATTTTTCCTGAGGAACTCGTGCCATGAGAAATCGGCATCGCCCGTTTCAGGCATATTAATCGAAAGATAATATCGCAGGGGGTCCGGGTCATAGCGCTCCAGGTATTCGGGCAGCCATACAGCCCAGTTCCGGCTGGTTGACAGTTTTTTCCCTTCGATTGTCAGGAACTCGTTGGCTGGTATATCGTAAGGTAAGTTAAGATCACCGTATCCCATCAACATGGCAGGCCAGATTATGGTATGGAACGGAATATTATCTTTGCCAATAAAGTAAAACGCTTTGTTTTCTCCCGTCCAGTAGGATTTCCAGCCATCCTTGTTACCGTGCTGTGCCGCCCATTCTTTGCTGGCTGACAGATAGCCTATGACAGCTTCAAACCATACGTAAATACGTTTTTTTTCATAACCGGGTAGAGGCACAGAAACACCCCACTCTATATCCCGTGTAATGGCCCTGTCCTTAAGGCCGCCTTCCAGGAAGGCCATAGTAAAATTCTGTACGTTTTGGCGCCATTCTGTCTTGGCGCCCACCCATTGCCGGAGTTGATCTTCAAACGCACTCAGCTTCAAGAAAAAATGCTCGGACATCTCAAAATTTGGCGTTGTTCCGCAGGTGCGGCAGTGTACGTTTATCAGGTCGCTTGGATTCAATGTCCTGCCGCATTGGTCGCACTGATCACCACGTGCTCCTTCAAATCCGCAGTTTGGGCATTTCCCCTCAACATACCTGTCCGGCAGGGAACGCTTGCAGTTTGGGCAATAGGCCTGCGCCATTGAGTCCTTATAGATAAAACCTTTCTCAAACAGGCGCAGAAATATATCATGCGTTACCGCAGCATGGTTTTCAGTGTCTGTAGTAGTGAATAAATCGAAGCTTATACCAAGCTTTTGCCAGCTTTCCAGGAACTCCCTGTGATATTTTGTCGCTACCTCAGCGGGAGAAATCCCTTCCTGTTCCGCCCTGAGCGTAATAGGCGTGCCGTGCTCATCGCTGCCAGAAACCATTATTACATTGTTTCCCTTCAAGCGGTGATATCGCGCAAAAATATCAGCCGGCAGATATGCCCCTGCTATGTGGCCCAGGTGCAAAGAACCGTTAGCATAAGGCCATGCGACAGCTACTAGTATATTTTCTGGCAATTGGTACACTCCCCAAGAGAATTGGATTTATTTTCCGGTCCTGGTGGGGAAAAAGGTGAACAGTTTTTCACCCTTCTCTTTCCTTTCCATGCCTGCTTTGCGTTTTTCGCAACACTCGATACAGAAACGCAGGTCAGTACTCTCTTCCCTGGTCTTTTTGTATTTGATCAGTACACCCAGGTTCTTCTTTTTAAAAGTATCGCCGCCCTTCTTTTTATAGCAGGAATGGCAATAGCATTTCTCACTGTCGCTGTCCAGAACAAACAGGTATTCCTCACCGTTCGTCAGTTGGTTGCCGCACTCAGAGCATTCTATATCATCCATGAAGATTGTCTCTTCTTTTAGCTTGTCTGACGGTTTCTCATCTATGGACAGGTATGTCTCGCCATGGTGCATGGTACGTTCACATCCGTTGCATTTGCCCGGGCCTATTGAAATTGCGCCTCTGCGAAATCTTTGCTGCATAATTAAACTCCCAAATTAGATTTTTCCCTTGCTTTGCGCAGGGATTTCTTTATATCTCCGGTCCCTTGAATTACTATCGTAAACTCGCCCCTGGGCTTCTGAAAATGCTTGACTGCGCTGCTCAGAGGACCACGGAAAACTTCTTCATGCAGTTTCGTCAGCTCACGGCATACCGCCACGTTCCTGTCTCCCAGTACCTCCAGCATCGCTGCAAGCGAGTCAACCACCCTGTATGGTGATTCGAAGCATAAAAGCGTGCGCGGTTCATCCCTGAGTGAGGTCAGAAGCGATCTTTTCTCACCTTTCTTGCGCGGCAGGAAACCCAGGTAAACGAACTGGTCTGCCGGTAACCCACCCACAGCCAGGGCCGTCGTCACTGCAGAACTTCCCGGCAATGCCACTACCCGGATATCCTTCTCTATGGCAGCTTTGATTAACTCGTAGCCGGGATCGCTAATCCCCGGCATTCCAGCCTCAGAAATCAAGGCTATATCCTGTTCCTCTAACATTTCCAACAGCACTGGCATTTTCATTCTTTTGTTATGCTCAAAATAGCTCGTCAAACGTGTTTTGATGTTATACCTGTTAAGCAGTTTTCTCGCAGTACGGGTATCCTCTGCAGCTATCAACTGCACCTCACCCAGCACGCGCAGAGCCCTCAGTGTGATATCTTCCAGATTACCGATAGGGGTGGCGATTACATACAAGACAGGCACAATTACCGAATAATTATAGCTCAAGTTGAACTCATGGGTCTACATGCCGCTCGTGTCGCACCTGTGGCAACATTTGCTTTTCCATAACATCCGCTCATTTGCTCGCGCATATAAAGTGAGGATATGTTGTGAATTCACGGTAACCTATCTTCGGATATACCGGGCTTCCGAACTTGCTTGCCTGGAGAACAACTTTCCTAGCACCCATATCAAACGCGGCGTTACTAACCTCCTGCACGCAGTATTTGGCCAACCCGTTGCCCCTGGCTTTCTGGCGGGTGCCAACCCAATATACACCGGCGATGCCGTGGCTAAGTAAAACCATAGCACAGCACGAAGCCTCCCCATCAAAATAGACTGTCGCCAACATGGAGAACGGACTTAACACGCGCTCAGCATATGTAAAATAACTTTCACTGACCTCACGGGGAAAGGCCAGGTCCATAAAGGCTTCTGCAGCAACCTCCTTGAAGTTCTGCAGTTCCTTAGCGCTATTTACCCAGCGTAACTCCGCTCCGGCAGGAGCCTCTCCGCCTTTCGCTTTCCCATCCAGCACCATGCCGGGCTGATCTCCAACCAGGAATATTTTTTGGTCTTTGCAGTATTGAATTATATTTTGGTCACAATGACCCCGCAGTAAGAGCGAAAAACCGCGCTTTCTGCTGGAGAAAAAAGCTTTGGAGCGAGTTAAAAATTCTGCAGGCTGTTCAATTGGATCTTTCGCAAGATTGAAAACAAGGCTGCAACCAGGGAAATCAATTCCTGAATCAATGAATACAGTTTCGTGGGTCTCAAGAATCTCGGTGTTCGGAATCCATTTCGAACTCTCGCGCCAGAACTCAATAAGATTCAAATCGGCCAACCTGAGCAATTCAAATTCCTTCATACTTTACACCAGACGTTTTAAACTACTTCAAGGACAAAGTGCAAGTATAGGTTGAGGAGAATGCGATGTCAATTCGCTTAAGATATCTGCTGGCTTGACTTGAGACACTCTATTTTGATATAGTCTGCAACAATCACTTTTTGAGGTCAGATATGTCTATACCTAAATTCAAGGAACTCGAAAGGGCTTATGGTTTTGATGAAGTGGC
>JAPLHL010000197.1 GCA_026389655.1 Chloroflexota bacterium | reverse complement strand
GGCGATTATTGCCCAACCCGGCTGGCTTCTGCTTTCAGCCGACTATTCACAGATCGACCTGAGAGCACTGGCTCACATCTCCCAGGACCAGGAGTTGATAGCCACCTTCCAGCGTGATGAAGATGTTCATACACATACAGCTTCCGAAGTTTTCGGCGTGCCTGACAGCGAAGTGACTCCGCAGATGCGCAGGGCAGCCAAAACCATAAATTTTGGAGTGATATACGGCATGAGCGGTTATGGACTGCAGCAGGCCACGGACCTTACAAGGGAAGAAGCTGAACTTTTTATCAGCACTTATTTCAAACGCTATCCGGGCGTCAAGAATTATATAGAGAACACCAAGAGGCAGGCAGCCGCCCTGGGTTACGTGCAGACGGTCCTGGGCAGAAGGCGCTATATACCGGAAATTAACTCGACGAACCGCCAGGCACGTGAAGCTGCGGAACGCATGGCAATCAATATGCCCGTGCAGGGCACGTCCGCCGATATCATTAAAATAGCCATGGTCAACCTGCACCGCTCAATGCAGGAGCGCAATATGAAAGCCATGATGACCATGCAGGTCCATGATGAACTCGTTTTCGAGCTGCCTCCCGAAGAACTGGATACCCTTAAAACAATGGTACGGGATATCATGCCCGGCGCCATGAAACTCGCGGTGCCTCTAAAGATAGATATCAAAGTGGGTAAGAACTGGGGCGAGATGAGCTGATGCCCGAACTGCCCGAAGTTGAAACGATCAAAAACGCCTTGACGCCGCACCTGACCGGCCGCACCTTTACCGGCGTCAGGGTATTCGATACGCGACCTGTTCAGAGTTTGCATGTTGATGAGTTCTGCTGCCGGCTGATAGGCCGCAAAATAATGGGGCTGGACAGAAGGGGTAAATACCTGATAATTCAGCTTTCGGGAGGGGAAAACCTGGTAATCCACCTGCGCATGACCGGGTCGTTGCTCTGGAATCCGGCCGAAGTCGAACCCTTTACACGCATGGAGTTCTTTGTGGATAATGGCGGCCGCATGGTTTACACGGATGTCAGGCGGTTCGGTACCATGTACATAGTGAAGGACACCAAAGATATAGTGGGTAAGCTGGGGACGGAACCCCTGAACGCCCAATTCACGCCACAATACCTTACACAGTTGCTCAAATCACGGGAGACACCCATTAAATCCATACTGTTAAACCAGGAACTTATTGCAGGTATAGGCAATATGTACGCGGATGAAGCCCTTTTCCACGCCAAAATCCACCCCCTCCGGCCGGCCCGTTCCCTCACGCCGGAAGAGATCACCAGGCTGTATAAATCGATAAGGCACGTATTGAACAAAGGAATTAATAAACTCGGGGCCAGCATACGCAACTACCGTCATCCCGATGGAGGCCGGGGATCAGCCCATACAGAATTCGCAGTGGCACACAGGGAAAACGAACCCTGCCCCATCTGCAAAACACCGGTTGAACGCATTGTTGTAGGACAGCGCGGCACATACCTTTGTCCCAAATGCCAGGCCTTAAAGTAATACTTG
>JAPLHL010000347.1 GCA_026389655.1 Chloroflexota bacterium | reverse complement strand
ATACATCAGTATTCCGAGCGGCGCTCCGGGTTTTGTAGAATCGATATACCTTTCATCAACCGTCACAGCGGCGATAATAGTTGTCCCGTTATTGCCTATCGAAAGGTCACGAATCTCGCTGCCAGTGAAATTGCCACCAATGTAGGGGTTAAGGACATCATTCTTCCCGGGGTCGGAGTTTGGAGTATTTACAGTTTCCCACCTCATGATACCTGCCTGTGCATTTACCTGTGAAGGGTTAACCGGGGCACCCGGTATGAGGAAACTGGAGACCGCCACCAGCGAACAGACGAGGCCGAAAATTCTCAGGTGTTTTATACTCATTATCAAATGATCTTAGAAATCAAATGCGTCAAAAGAATCGGTTCTTATGATAGCACAGGACACAGTTTTCTGCATAAACTATAATAGGTGCCGTGGACAATGAAATTGAACGGCTAAAAGAACTCGGCAAGAATGAGCAGATCGCCTCTTTTCTGGGCATGAAGCTGATCGAACTCTCGACCGGCTACGCCAGGGTGTCAATGGAAATGAAACCCCAATACGTCAATTTTAACGGGATGATCTTCGGCGGCATTATTTCAGCAGTAGCCGACCAGGCATTTGCTTATGCCACAAACTCTGTAATTACTCCTAATGTAGCTTCGCAGTTCAATATACATTTCATCGCAGCGGCGGGAGAAAAGGATGAGCTCTTCGCTGAATGCCGTGTGCTGAAAAAGGGCAAGCGTGTTTGCATATCTGAAATAAAGGTCACTAACCAGGAAAACAAGCTGATTGCTGTAGCTACAGGAACAACCATACCCCTGACTTGAGCATTGGGTTATAATTAATAAGTACTCTAAGATGAAAAAAGTAAAAATCCTGTTTACCGACATTCACCAACCCGAGTATCATGACAAAAACCAGTTCAGGGAAGGGTTTGAGTGGGGGAAAAAAGTTGTGCTGGACCTGTGTGTGGATGTTGACCTGGATGAGATGTTCAATCTTTATATCGATCAACCCGAGGCACGAGTCAGGAACGGAAGGGTTATTAAATTCAGCGAGTTTTCCATAGAATATTTGCAGCAGGAACAGAAGAAACAGCGGGAAGAAAAAAGCGCTGATACAATGTCCCTTGAATCAAATCCTTAGTAACCAACTACAAGTGGGAGGTGCACCCGATGGAGGATTTCGAAAAACTTGGGGTGTTCTATATCGGCAGGGAATATGACCTTAAATCCAAGAAATCCGGCGAACGTCTGATCCTCTATGACTCCAAGGACATGGTCACGCACGGCGTTTGCGTGGGCATGACCGGCAGCGGTAAAACGGGCCTTTGCATAGGTATTCTTGAAGAGGCCGCCATCGACGGTATACCTGCCATCATCATTGACCCCAAGGGCGACATGCCTAACATGCTGCTGACCTTTCCTCAGCTAAGACCCGAGGATTTTGCGCCGTGGATTAACGAAGATGACGCCCGGCGCAAGGGACTTTCCCCACAGGATTTTGCGGCCAAGCAGGCCGATACATGGAAAAAGGGGCTGGAATCGTGGGGTCAGAGCGGTGACCGCATCTCCCGGCTCAAGCAGGCGGCGGATTTTGTAATCTACACGCCGGGCAGCACTGCGGGTATTCCAATATCAATTTTAAAATCATTTGCGGCGCCCCCGCCAGCTCTGATCGAAGACAGCGAGCTCCTCAGAGACAGGATTACATCCACCGTCACCAGCCTGCTGGGGCTTGTCGGCAAAGACGCCGACCCCATTAAGAGCAAAGAACATATCCTGATATCGACAATACTGGACAATGCATGGAGACAGGGGAGGGACCTCGACCTGCCCGCCCTCATACAGCAAATACAGACTCCACCTGTAACCCGGATTGGCGTTATAGACCTCGATTCTTTTTATCCGGCAAAAGACCGCTTCGAGCTAGCCATGCTGATCAATAATCTGCTGGCGGCGCCGGGCTTCAGCGCCTGGCTCGAGGGTGAAGCGCTGGACATAGGACAAATATTGTACAGCCCGTCAGGCAAACCACGGATGTCCATATTCTCAATAGCCCATCTCAGTGATCCGGAGAGGATGTTCTTCGTCTCCCTGTTGCTTAACCAGATACTTGCCTGGATGCGTCAGCAGTCCGGCACCACCAGCCTGAGGGCCATGTTATACATGGACGAGATCTTCGGCTATTTTCCACCCGTTTCTAACCCTCCATCCAAACAACCCCTGCTGACTTTGCTCAAACAGGCCCGTGCCTACGGCGTCGGCATACTGCTGGCGACACAAAACCCGGTGGACCTCGACTATAAAGGCCTTGCCAATTGCGGCACATGGCTGATCGGACGGCTGCAAACAGAGCGTGACAAGGGCCGCCTGCTGGAAGGACTGGAAGGGGCCTCAGCTACGCAGGGCGCCAAGTTCGACCGCCAGGCCATGGAACAGACACTGGCAGGCCTCGGCAGCCGCATATTCCTGATGAACAACGTCCACAACGATGCGCCCACTGTGATCGAGTCGCGCTGGTGCATGTCATACTTGCCGGGACCATTAACACGCACCCAGATCAAAGTGCTGATGGACCCCATTAAAGCGCAGATGCCTAAACCGGCGGCCGCAGCAGCTCCACAAGCGGTACCGGCGAATGCCGCCGCACCCGCAGTTCCATCTGCAAGAGTAATGCAGACACCTGAACCATCAACACCGTCTTCCTCTACGGTTGGAAGTTCGGGACGGCCGGTCCTGCCGCCGGATGTTCCTCAGTATTTCGTACCTGCAAGGGGATCAAGACCGGCAGGAAATTCCCTGCTTTATAAACCCGTTGTATTCGGCGCTGCGCAGGTCAATTTTACGGATGCTAAATCAGGCATAGATACACAGGACGACAGCACGTCTTTTACAGAAATAACAGATGACCCGGTCCCGGTGAATTGGGACAACGCACAGGACGCTGATTTCAGCATCTCCGACCTTGAAAAAGCTCCGCAGGACCCTTCGCAATTCACCGCTCTCCCCGCAGTCGCCGGCAAGGCCCGCAGCTACGACACATGGGGCAAGGCCTATGTTACCTGGATTTACGGCAGCAAGAAATTTGAATTATTCAAAAGCCCAACCTATAAGCAATTCTCCAAACCCGGTGAATCAGAGCGCGACTTCAGGATAAGGCTGGCCCAGGCTGTGCGTGAACAACGTGATGACATGATGGAGAAATTGAGGCAGAAATACCAGGCCAAAATAAACACTCTTAACGAAAGAGTACGTACCGCTCAGCAGGCGGTTGATCGCGAAGCCGAACAAAAAAAGCAGCAAACGATGCAGACGGTAATTTCGGTTGGATCGACAATACTTGGCGCTTTCCTTGGTTCCAAGGCTCTCGGTACGGGCACTGTAGGCAGGGCAACAACAGCAGCCCGCAGCGCGGGACGTATTATGAAAGAGGGTCAGGATGTCGAGCGGGCCAAAGAAACGGTAGCGGCCCGGCAGCAGACATTAGACGAAATAGAGAAGGAATTTAAAGCCGAGACGGACGAATTGGCGGCTAAAACCGACCCTGCCACCGAGGAACTCCAAAAAATATCTATCCGCCCCGCCAAAAAGGACATTGTTGTGAAATTGGTCGGGCTGGCCTGGCTTCCTTACTGGCAGACACCGGATGGGAAGCTGACTCCCGCCTGGCAATAGGCTGCTTATACTGCAGTGAATACCTTTGATTGTTTCCGGTCGCTGGCTTTGACTACCGGGTGAACAATAAGTAGGCCGTAGCAACTAACTGAACAAGAGAGAAAACCAGGGTCAAAATCAGGATAGCCGCTGAGACCGGGACCTTAAACTCCGTATGCCCGCGCCAGATAAATACTGTATGTATTGAGAAGGCAAAAACGCCGGCGAGACCGAGTATCAGGGAAATTATAAGGCCGGCGAAAACGTTCTGATATACTAACAGAAGCCCGTAAAGAACAACGAAAGCCAATGGTATGTGCAGGCATAAAAATAACGTCAGTCCACCCGGCATCTTGAATAGCTT
>JAPLHL010000417.1 GCA_026389655.1 Chloroflexota bacterium | reverse complement strand
ATTGCCCACCAGGTCCCAATCCTTTGAGTCGACAATTAATATGATCCCGGTTTGCGCCGCTACCGTTTTGAAAATAGGGAGAAGCTTCGGGATGCGATATGCAGGAGGCATCATATCTATGATCATCGGCATAGGGATATTCACAAGCGGAGGAAGACCTTCGGCCGGTTTGGCTGAATCAAAATGAAGTACGGAGGGCTTCCTGCCTATATCCACAGCTGTACTGATATACTCCCGCCCATGGATCCCGTCGCGGGTAGGCCGCACGATCTCCGACATATCGGTCCACATAGAGTCGAAGCCCGGTCCCGTAAACGGCCCCCTGTATCCTGCCCCGGAGACCGGAATTTTGGCAGTTTCAGCCTGCGCCCACGTAGTCTCCAATATTGCAGGGGTCCAGTACCTGTTACCCAGCCTTTCATATACAGGATTGGAGGCTAAAGCTAGAATGCCCTTGGTACATTTCTGCACACAGGAAAAACAGCCCATGCACTCAAAGAAGAATGCATCCATATCCTTGAGGCCGCGTATATACTCTGTTTCCTGCCTGTAACGGTCGAAAACGCAGGCTTTTTTAACGCAGTTGTGACACCTGGCGCAATCCTCGCGCCAGTCTACCACGCCGCACTTGCCGATTCGCGGGAGCCGTGGCGGTACGGGATGAGTTTTAATGTGATATTTATCGGGCATATGTTCTTCCCTATTATTTATGCTGTTGCGGATATAAGCTGAGGCACGACAGCCTCATTACCTCCGGAAAGTATATGTATGCCCCGTAAACCGGGTACGCCTTTAATCTTTTTGATTATTTCAGCGCAGATGGCTACGCCTTCCTTTTTCTGTGCTTCTTCATTTCCGGCCTTGTCCAGGCGGGTAATTACTTCATCCGGAATGATGAAGTCGGTATAGGTCTCTTTCAGCTTCTTAGCCTCAGCGGCGCTTGCCAGGGGCATTACGCCCGCCAATATCGCAACTTTTTCAGTAATCCGCTCACTGCGCACGGCATCTAACCACTGTTTAAATGCTTCAACATCAAACACAGCCTGCGTCTGGATAAAATCCGCACCCGCTTTCACCTTCTTTTTTAGACGGATGATATTAAGCTCGAGCGGCATCAAGAAAGGATTGGCGGCGGCCCCGATAAGCATGGCAAACGGACCGTCAATTTTCGTTCCATCCAATAGCAATCCCTCGTCATTCATCTTTTTAACAGCTGCTATTAACTGGATCGAATCTATATCGAAGACATTTGCCGAGTCCGGGCATCCCATCAAGGTCTGATGATAGCCGGACAGGCAGAGCACATTCTTAATTCCCAGGAACGCAGCTCCAAGTAAGTCGGATTGCAGGGCAATGCGGTTCCTGTCACGGGTGACAACCTGGTAAACCGGTTCAATACCGGACCTGTCCAGGCCTACAGAAGCGGCGAGACTCGACATCGCCACGCCGTAATGATTGTCAGCCACGTTCACGGCAATGGGACCGTCGTGCAAAAAGCCGGCACATGCTTCGATTGACGAAGCGGCTGTCCCGCTTCGAGGCAGATACTCAGCGGTAATGATAAAATCATTGCCCTGTATTTTTTTTGCGAGTCTGCTGTCAGGTTTCATATCTTCTTCCTTATATAACAGATAGCTTACGCGTTAATTATTCTTTGCTCTCCAAATCCGGATCTTCGCCGGAGTAGGCCTTTCTCGGGGCAGCTTCAATTCTTTTACGGAAGTCTTCCACTTCGCGAATAATCTGTTTGATTCCACCGTCACCCATCTGGATGATTGTCATACGCCCTTTACCCAACCCGATCTCGTCGAGTAACATATCAACAGCTTCAACCCTTTTCCTGGCCCTGAGATTACCCTCAAGATATCGGCAATCCCCTTTTTTACATATGACCACTGCAACTCCATCCGCTCCGGTCTCAAACGCCTTGGTCAAATAGAGAATGTCCACTTTCCCAGAACAGGGCAGGGGAATCACTTTTAATCCGTTTTTATCCTTGCCACAACTCCTGACGAGTTCATCAGGATCGAAGCTGGATGAACAGCAGAATAAATCGATTTTCAAAGCCTGGTTACTCACTTTATTTCAATAGCTCCTCAAATTCGACGAAATTCCGGTAATCGATCACTGTGCTCATAGCATGCGATTCGACCTCAATACCTGCCTCCTGCACAGCGGCTATTGGATTAAGACCACCGATCAGGACCATACCCACCCTG
>JAPLHL010000300.1 GCA_026389655.1 Chloroflexota bacterium | reverse complement strand
TTTAGTCACCCCTTATAGTTTTTCAGTAAAGCATGCCGGAGCATTTCCGCCAGTGTGTCCTCGTAACGCATAGGATCTACATCCGACCAGACGAAACATACTTTTGATATCCATTCCAACATGCCGCTAATCAGCTCTGCCATGACCACGATATTATAGGGGCGCATAGAGCCTTCCTCGATATATTTTGCCAGTCCCTCCCTGAGGGTTTTCTGGACGATCCTGTCTGCCTGCGGCCTGTTAGTTTTGCCTCCGATACTCCGGCGCTGGTCAATCAGCCGTACCAGGTCGGCATTTTCGGAGGCGTGCTTGAGAGCCGCATGTACTCCCCTGGAAATGGCTTGCTGTATATCTGTATTTTCATATTCAGGAGCAACGGCCTTGATATTGTCTAAAAGGTAATAGTCACAGAGGGCGTCAATGATTTTGGCCTTGGAATCAAAGTAGAGATAAACAGTTCCCGTAGCTATCCCGGCCTTGCCGGCTATACTGGCCATAGTGGTCTGTTCCACTCCACACTGTTTAAAAAGTTCGCGGGCCGACTTGAGGATGGCCTCTCTCTTTTCCGGATCGACTTTACGAGCCAAATGGCCTCCGTATTTCAATAATGAACAGTATTCATTTATTTTAGAAGACGAGCCGGGCTATGTCAATAAGGTAAACTTCAATAATCGCTATTAAAGGCAGATTGACTATCCGGTGATTTGTCATAGGACTGGCCGGACTTTAAAATAGTCAGGTAGTAATATGAAACGGGAAGGATTGAAGATATGTCGCAAGAACTTGACAAAGTAGAAAAACCTGAGGTTAGCAGTTTCAAGCATAATCGTAAGATTTTACAGGTGTCCCTGGTATACGCTGGTAAGGATTCACCGGCTGACTACCTGGAGCTGTTTGAGAAGTACTGGCAGCAGGTTGATGAAATGATAACCAAATTAGAGAACAAACTGGGCAATGCAACGGTAATATATCATGAGACGATCAATGCAGGGGGTGAAGAAGGGTTAAAAATGCTGGAGACCCTCAGCCCTAAAAGCCATAATATTGTCGGCGTCAGGCAAAAAACCGGGGACAAGCTGAAGTGTATAGAAAACACGGAACTTCTGGAAGAGGTGATGGATTGGGAACGATGTCTTATGATAGGTTTCCTGAGCGATAAAGTGGCCAAAACAGTCTATTCATCTTTCAGCGAAGCGTCCCGGAAGAGATACCAGCAAATAAGCAAGACCATTGATGAGACTCTTAAGGAGGGGGATGTTGCTTTGCTGTTTATCAGGGAAGGGCACATGGTGCAATTCCCGCAGGACGTAGATGTTTTCAGCGTAGCCCCTCCGGCTCTTGATGAGATACATCGCTGGGCGCGTGAACGTGCTGCCAGGAGGGAAAAGGGTCAGGACAAAGATTCCGACTCTAGCACTGCTTGAGCGGTATTTTGCCTGCCTCTCTCGGCTCTAAATTAAGCGCTTCCGTCGGGCAAACCCACATGCATATGCCGCAGCCGATGCAGCGGATCTCGTCCCTGGTAAGCTTACCATCTGCCATTTTCAAAGCGTCCATCTGGCATCTGGGGATGCATGCTTCACAGGCAGTGCAATCGTCTTCATTGATCTTAACTAACCACCTGGCGTTGACAGCAATGCTGGGCATCGGCGATTTGTTAACGCCGCGTATGATCATGCAGCGGTCCTTATAGCAGTTGCAGAGAAGGTTAGTGAAAAGGTCCGGGCTATTGGCGAATGAGTGAATCAGGCCAGCGTCCTCGGCTTCCTCGATCCTTTTGATTGCCTCCTCTTTGGTCAGACGTGTTGTGAAGCCCCTTTCGGTGGCGAATTTGGCGGACTCACCGAGAATCATGCAGTTATTCACCGGCTTGTCCGATGGTTTGCCCAGCAGAGC
>JAPLHL010000385.1 GCA_026389655.1 Chloroflexota bacterium | reverse complement strand
GATAAGAGGACAGAGGATTATATAACCGGACGCTTCGGCTAAGGACGGAGATGATATTATGAGCAGAGAAACTTATCAGAAAAATTTACGTGAGATACAGGATGAGGTTCTGGTAATGGGCAGTATGCTGGAGAAGGCTCTTGCCCTGTCGATGCAGGCGTTAGTAAAACGTGACCTGGAACTTGCCAAAAAGGTGGTTGATGATGATAACATCGTTGATAGCAAGCGGTATGAAATAGAGGAAAGGGTGTTGGACCTGATCGCAACTCAGGCCCCGATGGCAAGTGACCTGAGAATACTCCTGGCCACACTGTCGATAACTACTGACATGGAGAGAATGGCCGACCATGCGGCAGGTAACGCCAAGATTGCCATCATGATAGGTAATGAACCTCCACTTAAACCTCTGATTGATTTGCCACGTATGAATGAAAAGGTAATAAATATGCTGCGCCGCAGCCTGGATGCTTTTATAAAACATGACGCTGAGGCTGCACGAAAAATTGTGTCTGAAGACGATGAGATAGATAATCTGTATGACCAGGTATTTCGGGAATTGCTGACTTTTATGATGGAAGACCCGCGTACCATAACAAGGGCTACCAGGTTGTTGTGGGTGGATCACAATTTAGAAAGAACTGGGGACAGGGTAACCAATATCTGTGAACGGGTTGTTTTCATGGTTACCGGCAAGATGGAAGAAATGGGAGTTTCTACCTATTAATACGGATCAAACTGCCGGTGTAAACCTGAGAGTGTCAGTCATTTTCTAAGCTGACTAAAATACGCCCGTCAACTACCAGGTAACCTTCACCCTGCGGCAGCACTTTGACGGGATTAAGGTCCATTTCCAATATTTGCGGGTGGTTCTCTACCAGTGCCGATATCCGTAGAATCAATTCCTCAATGGATTCAATATCCGCACGTTTAGATCCTCTCCAGCCCTCGAGCATCTGGTAGGCCTTAACTGCCCTGACCATATCATGAGCATCAATGTTTGTAAGAGGATGGATGCTGAAAGTAACATCTTTGAACAGCTCAGCGTATACGCCTCCCAGACCAAACATAATGAGTGGACCGAAAGCCGGGTGCTGTGTTACGCCTACGATGACTTCTATACCACCCTGTACCATCTTCTGAATAATCACACCTTCCATGTC
Organism: Chloroflexota bacterium; assembly: GCA_026389655.1. Classification (GTDB taxonomy): domain Bacteria; phylum Chloroflexota; class Dehalococcoidia; order GIF9; family UBA5629; genus JAFGLP01. The sequence goes on along the minus strand of JAPLHL010000385.1, from coordinate 3,756 downwards.
ATTTCTTCTGCCAACAGCGTCCATGTTCTCACTGATCCGGATAAAAGCCTGCTCTACCTCGTCTTCTGCTCTGCAATCAAGGATAACCCCGTTAATCTCCATTCTCTGCGGAATTGTGCTTGAGAGGATTTTAACAGCTACCGGGCATCCCATATCTTTGGCTGCTGCCGCAGCTTCCACAGGGGTCCTGGCTAGCTTCAATGTTACGAACTTTATCCCATAACAATCGAGGAGTCCCAGGATTGATTCAGCATCCAGCCAGACCTGGGTTTTGCCTGATTTTTCAATGGCCGATTGAATTATCGAAGTTGCCCTTCCCTTATCTATATCAGCAAATTCTGGGATTTTGCCCACCGGCCTTCTCAACCGCTGACTAAATTCCAGTGCCTTGGAAAGGGCGCCCGCCGTCGATTCAGGAAAAGTATATGATGGAACATACCCCTTTTCTTTTGAGCCAAGCTCTATCCTGGCGCCTCTCAGACCCAGGAAAGACGTTACTAACGGCTTACCCTGCTTACGGAAAAGAGGGGCAACCTCTCGTATAATGGCCGCAAATTCCTCGGACAGCCGCAATATCGGAGGTATGAAGATTACTATAACCATATCGACGTTTTCATCATCAAGGAGCAGGTGGAGCGCGTCATGATATTGCTCTATCGTGAACTCGGATGAAGTATCTATAGGGTTGCCAATAATCGCCTTGGGTGACAAAAAGGATTTAAGCTTTGATATTGTATTTGGAGAAAGTGATGGGATATCCAAACCTCTTGCTTTACAGGCCTCAGCGGTCAATATGGCTGGCCCGCCTGCATTGGAAAGTATAGCAACCCGGTTGCCCTTTGGCAGCGGTTGATTTGCCAGCATACTTCCCGTATCAAAGAGGTCTTCCAATGTATCAGCCCGTAATATGCCGGCCTGCTTAAAGAGGGCTTCCGTGGCTGCCTGGTTAGTGGCCATAGCGCTTGTTTGCGATGAAATAATCCTGCCCGAAGGTTGAATGGGGTTGCTGGTAACAGCAACGACCGGTTTCTTTGTCGAAATGCTTCTTGCAATGCGGGTAAATTTTCTGGGGTTGCCGAAGGTTTCAAGATAAAGGAGGACAACATCCGTGTCCGGATCATCTTCCCAGTATTGAAGCAATTCATTGCTGGAAATATCAGCCCTGTTGCCGATGCTAACGAACGTCGAAAGGCCGATATTAAGGCTGGTCGCATACATCAGAATAGCGGAACCCAACGCTCCACTTTGTGTGGCGAATGCAATATTTCCCGGCGGCGGCACGATAGCGGAAAAGGTGGCGTTCAAATTGACGCCGGGGTTTGTATTAATCATCCCCATACAATTTGGGCCAAGCATCCGCATTCCATAACTGCGAATAGTATTTAGCAGTTTTTGTTGCCGGCCTACGCCCTCCGGGCCGATATCTGCAAACCCGGATGAAAGTACGACAACACCTTTTGCTCCCTTGCGGGCGCTTTCCTCAACTACTTCTTGCACTTTCTCGGCCGGCACACTAATAATGGCAAGATCAACGTCACCCGGGATATCGAGAACGGACGGATAGGCCTTCACTGCTGCGATGCTAGCTGCGTTAGGGTTAACAGGGTATACAACACCCTTAAAATCTTGCTGGATTAGATTACGAAATACGAAATTGCCTATTGTGTTAGGTCTTCTTGAAGCTCCGATTACCACTACCGACGTTGGATTGAGAAAAGCCCTCAATGAGGCGATAGATGCGAACTTCTCGCGTTCGAAAGATTTCTGTTCAACAATCTCAGTTGGAGCCAGGTCGAGCATGCCTAAATAGACTGATCCCTGTATTTGCCTGTTCATTTTAAAACCACTGTTGATAAGGACATTCATCATATCCCTATTCTCGGCCAGGACCTCTGCTTCGAACGTGGTTATTCCTTTGTCTCGGGCGATGTATGCCAGTTGGTCGAGGAGATGTGTGCCGATACCCAAACCCTGATATTTGTCCTCTACTTCAAAGGCAATCTGAGCTATCTCTGCACCGGGTTGCCTGGCATAACGTCCGACAGCTATTATCCGTTCTTCGTCCGCTTCTCCAAGTGTTCCTACCAGTGCGAACGTATTGACATAATCAACTGTACAGAACCTGCGTGCTTCTTCTTTGGACATATGGGATAGGACATGATGGAAACGCAAGTAGATCGTCTGCTTGCTCAGACGGTTGAAAAGCGACAGCAGCCTTTCTTCATCCACCATCTGTATAGGACGCAGATGCAGGCTGGACCCATCCTTAAGAGCAACGCTGGTTGAATATTTCTCTATACTCTTTTTATCCAGTTCCGTTGACATCTAACTACCCCGCTTATTTAAAGAATAGCCTTTTCATTTTCAATATTGTAACCCGGAAAGTGAGAGAACTTATATCACAGGACTTCACTGCCGATTATACAAGGAATTTAATATATAACAGGAGCTAAAGATATCCTTGCATCTGCCATGTAACAGCCCTGGCCGATCTCCATTGATATAATAGGATTGAGCATTGCTCCGTCCTTCTGGGCAATAGCTTTGGTGAATTTGTCCGGATTTGCAAAGCTTGATATAACGGTCATTGCTATCCCCCCCTTTTTTCAAGCTGTTAACTTTGATATTAGCATAAACAACAGCAGGAAAGGTATAATCGTATAGATGATAAATGTAAAAAAATACGATGCCGCTGTGAAACAGGGCATCGTAAATAGTTGCTGATCAATTAATGGTAAGGGGCCGACTTATTGAGTCTTTCCTTTGGCCTGCAGCCTACAACTTACTTTGAAGCGACTTAATGATTTGTTCAGCTTCAGCGACCGTTCGCTCAATTACTTCTTTGCATGTTGGTAAATCACGAATACGCCCAACTACCTGGCCGAAAGGTACGACTCCATTCACCAAATCACCCTCACTCAGTATTTTGCCCAGGGCGTCGATTCCAATAGCCTGCTGTGCAAGCCCGGTAACTCCACGCTGTTGTAATCCACCGATTATCACCTTCATCAGTGGTGTATTTGTCTTTTTCCTCAAGGCCATCCCGGCCTTAACTGCGTCAATGTATGATGTCTTTCCCTTGGACATGGCAATTGCACGTTCGTTAGCATACCATCGGCCGGGCAACCCATCGATGCCAGCGGAATAAATAGTCTCTTCCATCATTGTCTTCATGGCTGTTTGTTTAATATTTGGGTGTACATCGCATTCCTGAGTAACAACAAACCTGGTGCCCATTGCAATTGCGTCAGCCCCCAATGCCAGTGCGGCTGCCAGGCCGCGGCCGTCGCAGTAGCCTCCCGCCGAGATTATAGGGATGCTTACTTTACTCGCTATTTGCGGAAGCAGTACCATGCCTCCGACATCGCCTCCATGTGCAGCAGCCTCGTGAGCCGTTACAATGATAGCATCAGCACCCTGCTCGGTTGCTTTGATCGCATGCCGTTCTGTGGCAACAGTGGATATCACTTTGCCGCCGTACTCGTGAGCTGCTTTAATAATCCAGTCTCCTTTCCCCAGTGCGAAGTTGATGATAGGAGCTTTTTCTTTGAGGGCGACTTCCGCATTTTCCTTGCCGTTTGGAAAGATTAAAGTGGTGTTTATAGCAAAAGGTTTATCCGTCAGATCTTTAATTTCCTGGATGATTCCCTTTAATTGGTCAGGGGTATTAGCCACACTGTTAAAGATGCCCAGTGCACCTGCATTGCTCACGGCAGCAACAAGTTTTGGCAGGCTGACAAAGGCCATGCCCGATAG
>JAPLHL010000308.1 GCA_026389655.1 Chloroflexota bacterium | reverse complement strand
GGGCATTTCCATTGGTATTTTCGGCGACAGGTTTGCCGAGTGCGCCAGGACTTACGGCGCTGAAGTGATCCCTCTGAAATATGAATGGGGCCAGGCCGCCAAACCCGATGATGTGCGAAAAGCATTGAAAGAGAACCCTGGTATAAAAGCTGTGCTGGTCACCCATAACGAGACCTCCACCGGTATTACCAACCAGCTTAAAGAGATCGCTAAAGCGGTTAAAGAGTTCGACAAGCTGATCCTTGTTGATGCTGTCAGCAGCCTCAGTTCGATCGACCTGCCGGTTGATGCCTGGGACCTTGATGTTGTGGTCACAGGATCACAGAAGGGCTGGATGGTCCCGCCCGGATTGGCCTTTGTGAGCATCAGCGAAAGGGCCTGGAAAGCGCATGCCGAAGCTAAAATGCCCAGGTTTTACTTTGATTTCAGCCGGGCTAAGAAGTTTGCCGCTGATGGGCAGACACCGTGGACGCCGACCGTATCAGTGTTCTTTGGCATGGATGTGGCGCTGGATATGATGCTGAAAGAGGGTTTGCCGAACATCTTTGCACGCCACGCACGCGTTGCTGATAAAGCAAGGGCGTGGGTGAAATCCAAAGGCCTGCAATTGCTGTCGGCGGATGAGAAATTTGCTTCAAATACTGTAACGGCAGTTAAGGCGCCGGATGACATGGATGTAGCCAAGTTCACCTCTACGCTTCGTGATGAATACAAGGTGGTCATCGCAGGCGGACAGGGCGGTATGAAGGGCAAGGTCTTCAGGATCGGCCACCTCGGCTTCATTACCGATAAGGACATGGACGAGATTATAGCGGCCATGAACGGGGCGCTGCCGAAAGCAAAGAAATAAAAGGAAGTAATTTAAATGTTATTGCGAGTCCCGATGCAATCGGGACGTGGCAATCTAATGCGTGGTATATATGCAAGCCAGCAGATCACCACGTCGCTCCGCTCCTCGTGATGACATTAGGATTTAAGACTTAATTTGTAGTGGGGGATTATGACCATGAAGGTATTAGTAGCTGATCCTTTGGCCCCTGAGGGGATGGAAAGCCTGAAGGCCAAAACCGATGTCGACGTTAAGCTCGGCCTTAAACCGGACGAGCTTAAAGCTATAATCGGCAATTATGATGCTATTATCGTACGCAGTGAGACCCAGGTCACTGCCGACGTGATCAAGGCGGGTACCAGGTTGCAGATCATCGCACGCGCCGGTGTGGGCCTCGATAACGTGGACGTTAACGCTGCTACACAGCAGGGCATCATGGTAGTCAATGCGCCGACAGGAAATACGGTAGCGGCGGCTGAACATACGATAGCTTTAATGATGGCGGTGGCCCGCAATATTCCCCAGGCCTGCGCCCAGCTTAAAGCCGGCAAATGGAACCACAAGGAATATGTAGGTGTTGAGCTCCGCAATAAGACCCTGGGTATCATCGGCCTGGGAAACGTAGGATCGGGTGTCGCAGCGCGTGCCAAGGGTTTTGAAATGAGGCTGGTCGGCTATGACCCATTCGCGTCTGAGGAATACGCTGCATCCCTGGGTGTGACCCTCATGCCCCTGGAACAGCTTTACAAGGAGTCCGACTTTATCACCCTTCACCTGCCGTTGACGCCGCAGACCAAGGGCATGATCGGCGCCAAGGACTTCGCCCGGATGAAGAAAGGCGTGCGCATAGTTAACTGTGCCCGCGGCGGGCTTATAGAGGATGAGGCGCTGGTTAAGGCAATAGAAGAAGGTAAAGTGGCCGGAGCGGCTATCGACGTTTTCCCGGTCGAACCCACGACCGAGAGTATACTTTTTAAGAATGATAAAATTGTCGTCACCCCGCACCTGGGCGCTTCCACCAAGGAAGCGCAGACCAACGTCTGTATCGACGTGGTCGACCAGATCATCGATGTGCTGAACGGGAAGCCGCCCAAGTACGCAGTCAACGTGCCGCATATTTCTCCCGAGATACTGGATGTGCTGCGGCCGTATATGGAAGTGGCCACGATGGCCGGCAAACTGGCAGGCCAGCTTATGTCCGGCCAGCTTAAGAGCCTGAAGATCAGGTACTCCGGTGAAATTGCCCAGTACGATACCCAGGCTTTAAAGGCCGGTATTTTAAGCGGCCTTCTCGATACTGTAAGCGAGGAGCGGGTCAACCTGGTGAATGCTACCGTTATCGCCCAGCAGCGCGGCCTTAAAATATCCGAGCAAAAGGAGACCGAGGTCAGCAACTATGCCAGCCTGATTTCCGTAGAAGTGGTCGCTTCGGGCGGTATCGTTGATGTGGCGGGCACTGTGCTGCGCGACGAGACGCATATTGTCAGGATCAATCAGTTCTGGCTGGATATCGCCCCCACCGGCGGTTATTTCATGCTTTGCTATCACACGGACAAGCCGGGCCTGATCGGCGCCGTGGGCACTATCACGGGAAAGAGCAATATAAATATCAGCGCCATGCAGGTTGCCAGGATTACACCCAGGGGTGAAGCGCTGATGATATTGACTCTGGATGAAGCTGCCAGCGATGACATCATCAAGAAAATACTCGAAGTGAAGGATATTACCAGCGTGAAACTGGTTAAATTATAAGTTGTTTGTTGCCTCTCCCCCTACCCACTCTCCACTGGAGAGGGGGTTATTTTTTTCAAGAAGGGCTGCGCCCTTCTCTCATCCGGCTTTTACGCGATTCCTCGTGATTGAATCAAGGGCGCACCTGAAGGAATGCCCCTACGACAATAACCGTACAGCATCGTAGGGTGCGGGTTTTTAAACCCGCCCTTTATGAAATTGGGATTTTGAACTTTGTACTTATTTAGCATTTAGGGTTAGAGTTTTCTAATTTGTTTGGAATTTGGTATTTTCCATGAAAGAGTGGGACTATTAATAAGGGAGAGTGATAGAATAAGTTAAATATGACCGGTTATTGCAGTCATAAGCTCAACCTTAAACTGATGTGCGTGGCGGTAATAGCTTTAACGCCGGTCCCGCTAATCCTGTCAGGTTTTTACCCGGCCAATGCTGATTTATCATCAACGACTGAGCGGTATTACGGTTCTGTATATAATAACGATGCGCTAGTACCCTGCGGCTATGTCATTACCGCCATGGTGGGCGCTACAAAAGTAGGTGAAACAACTACGGATTCGCAGGGAAGATACGGTTACAGCCCTGTTTTCGAGATATCCGCCAGCCCCGGGCAAATAGTTAATTTCTTCATAAATGATCATCCGACTATCCAGAAGGCTGTATTTCAGGGTGGGGTATCGACGAAACTCAACCTGTCAGCCTACGGGGCCGCATCTCAAATGCCTTCAACCTCGTGTTCGGCATGTTCGTCATCTTATGGCACGGCTTGCAGCACCTCGGCGTGCGGCATAACCCCTACGACTTTGCCTTCTGCCACGGTTGGGACTCCGTATTCGACGGACTTAAATGCTCACGGCGGTATTACGCCTTATACCTGGTCGATTACCTCAGGGAGCCTGCCGGCGGGCTTGACACTGGATAGCACGCTGGGCGTCATAAAAGGCGTGCCGACCAGTCCTAAGCTCTACAGTTTTACAATACAGGTCAATGACAGCGCGTCAAATTACCTGACACTGGCGACTTGCATTCTTGTCAGTGCCGCCGTCAGTTCATCTCAGTCTACCGGTATACAGACAACTACCCAAACGGCCGCTGTGACCTCCAATTTCCTGGGAACGGAGGAAGCATTGGATGTCAGCGGTAATACCCTTATTGCAGCTAAAGAGCTTATCAACGGTGATAAACGCGTCAGTCTCAGCCTGGCTGCCGGTACCGTTATGCAACTACAGGGGCGCTCTTTAATAGGGGCCGGTAACGAGTCGAACCCGCCGGCGGCAGCCGACGGCTCTGTATGCGTACGCTCTTATAGTTTTACTCCTGCCGGCGCAACTTTCTCACCGGCGGCAACGATGACGCTTACATATGTCACACCGTTGCCCCCGGGACTGGCTGAATCCGGGCTTTATATCGCCTATTGGAACGGGTCGGATTGGATCAAATTGGCCTCTACGGTTAATACGGCTGCTAAAGAAGTATCGGCTTCCGTTTCGCATTTCACTATCTTTGCCATCAGGGGTGTGCCTGAATCAGCAGCGCAGGCTTCAGCTTCGTCAACCAGCTCAAATACGGCGGCTTCATCCGGCTCTTCTCCGGTTACAACTTCTTCATCTGCCGCTACGGCTGACTCTGCACAGGCATTCGCTTTTTCCGATTTGAGTGTTACACCGGCGACCGTCAGCCCGGACCAGAAGGTCACTATATCAGTGCGTGTAATTAATAGCGGCGCCTCGGAAACGACAGGCGATGTTGTGCTCAAGATTGACGGCAAGAACGAGACCCAGAAGTCGGTGACACTGGCTGCCGGAAAGTCTCAAACTGTTGAGTTCACAATATCAAAAAGCACTTCTGGAAAATATATGGTTGGTATCGGCGGATTGAGCGAAATTCTTAAAGTTGATGGGGATGCTGGTTCGGAGCAAACGCAGAGGATACCCTCTGAGGTAATCGTCGGTCTTGTATGTTTGGGAGGATTGCTGATAGCTATTGTCCTTCTGAGGGATATATTCAGGCACCGGTCTTAAGGAAGATAATTCCAGGCTCCAAATCCCCATTGTTGTCTCGCGATGACATAGTTTTGGGCGCACCTTAAGGTACGCCCCAACTACAAAAACCGTACAGCATCGTAGGGTGCGGGTTTTTAAACCCGCCCTTTATGAAATTGGGATTTTGAACTATATACTTATTTAGCATTTAGTGTTTAGAGTTTTCTTCTATTGGAATTTCAATACTGGCGGGCATTCGAGTACAATTATCCGCTGAAGCATAAAGTAAAAGGTATTTACAGGTTGGATAAAGCAAGCATTGAAATGCTGGAATTTCCCCGTGTAAGGGAAAGGCTGGCGAACTATACATCGTTTCCGGCGGGACGTGAGCTGGCGCTGGCATTGCAGCCGACTTCGGATACCGGCTGGGTGCAGCTTCTTCTCAAACAATCGGCAGAAGCGCGGCGGTTGATATCTGTAAGGCCCGATTTCCACATCACCGAGGCATATGACGTACATGAAGACGTGACGCGTGCGCAGAAGGGGGCGTTGCTTGATGCTGCGGCGCTGCTAAAAGTGTTAAAAACCGTGACGGCTTGCAGGCTGGCGCGTAACGGCCTTTCAAAGATGGCGGAAGACCTGCCTGCCCTGTGGGGAGTGGCAAGGGAGATATCTGTGCTGATGGAGATCGAAGGTGAGATCAATAAATGCCTCTCTCCTACGGGAGATGTTCTGGATTCTGCATCGGCACACCTTGCGGATGTGCGTTACAGGATGAGGGACACACGCCGTCAGTTACAGGAGAGGTTGTCTACGATAGTAAAGTCAAAAAAAGGCCAGGAAATGCTCCAGGAACAACTGATAACGGAGCGCAACGGCCGCTATGTGCTTCCCGTCAGGGTGGAATCCAAGCGTGATTTGAAGGGCATAGTCCATGATGTTTCCAATACCGGCGCCACCGTGTTTATCGAGCCTATGGAGACGGTCGAGACTGGAAATGAGCTGCGCCAGTTGGAGGTGCAGGAGAGACAGGAGATCGAGCGTATACTTGCTGCATTGAGCGCGTCGGTCGGCGCAGCGGCGGATGACATCTCTACCAACATCGGTGCTTTGGCAAGGCTGGACCTGGCATTGGCCAAGGCCCTCTATGCCGGGAAGACCAGGGCCGTGGAACCGGAGATCACCACCGGTACGGAAGACAGCGGCCGGATATTAAAACTGGTCAATGGCAGGCATCCTTTATTGAAAGGCGAAGCGGTACCCCTCAGCGTAGAGATAGGCAATGATTACTCGGTCTTGATTATCAGCGGCCCTAATGCCGGAGGCAAGACTGTGGCACTTAAAACAATCGGGCTGCTGG
>JAPLHL010000307.1 GCA_026389655.1 Chloroflexota bacterium | reverse complement strand
TAAGCAGCCATATCCATCGTACGAGGGCGACCCTAGGTCCTATACTTTTGCCAAGCTGCTCAAGGGGACCCTTCATGTAGATGATATGACCACTTTAATGCCTACAGAGTTCAAACCGTATGATATTTATCTCTGTTTCTGGAACGGCGGACCGGGATACGGGGACCCGATTGAAAGAAGACCACAACTGATTGAACAAGACCTCAACAACGGCCATTCGCTCCCGGAAGTAGCAAGGTCTGTTGAGGGTGCCGTATCCTATCGCGACGATGCTTCCGGTGAGTGGAAAGTTGATGTCCCTAAAACCGATGAGCTTCGCAAGAAAATGAAGGATGATCGTGCCAAACGGGCAATTCCAGCCAGGGAATGGTGGCAGGCTGAACGGGAAAGAATAATCCGCAAGGAAATTCACCCGCCCATAATAACTATGTATATGGAGAGCATGACTATTTCTCCCAATTGGGCTGAGGAATACCGCGAATTCTGGGAACTGCCGGCCGATTTTACCTATTAGGCAAAGGAGAAAATAATGACAACATATTCGAAGGAAATTATAAAATCACTGATTGACGGGGTATTGCCGTGGGCAACAACCAAGGCGATTATGAGCGGGCAGAAAGATGCTGACCGCTTCGAAATATATCTTGAGATACTACAGGAGAGGGTGCCCTGGAAAGACACGATTGTTGTACCGCTCGGTGAGCATCTTTATGTTGTAAAGAAAGTGGTGAATGGTGTGAAAAAGTTCATCATTAAATGTGACTGCGGCCACGAATTTTGCGACTATCAAAAAAATTGGAAGATGGAAGCCCTGATATATGTCAGGGACACGGAGGAGAAGCTGGACGAGGTATACCCCGGCGACCGTAAACCGGATCCAAACTGGTCGGCGATACGCGAGTATTATTGCCCGGGATGTAAAACACAGCTTGAGGTTGAAGCGTTACCGCCCGGCTATCCAATCATTTTTGACTTTCTGCCGGATATCGAAGGGTTCTACAACGCCAACCCGAAACTGAAAAAGAAGATTCTGGATTAGCTTCTATTCGAATTTTTTCGGCTGTCTTAGTCTGGTTTGCGTTCCCGTTTAGGCGCGGCTCGGAATGCCAGCGGGCAACAAGCCCTTATCGATCAACGAGTAGGTTTGGTGAAATGGTTGGTCAGAATAATTGAGATGAGGTTTATTATCGGGCAGTGTAGAACTGATATCAGCCAATGGGTAAAGTAAGGCAGTAAGTATATTAGGACAGACCCCCTTCGCCTGGAGGGGATCCGTCGATCGCTTGCCTGCATGTACATTTTTTGCGGGTTTTTATATAATGCAACATCTATTACACAAGATAAGTTGGCTGGGCATTCCATTTTACCAATAAATATAGAAGTATTTTAAGGAGGCTGCCATGTCTAGAAAGGTCGCCATTGTGGGTATCGGGCAAACACGACATACCGGCCGAAGGCCGTATCAAAATGACGGTGAGCTGATTTACGATGCTGTTGATCTTGCTATGAAAGATGCGCAGCTGACGAGAAAGGATCTTGAGACTGTCATAATAGGCAATATGGATCTATTCGAGGGCCACTATCTTAACGATGCAATGCTGACCGACTATGCCGGGAGCACGGGGAAATCCGGGTTCAAAATGAACACCGGAGGCACTGTCGGGACCATGGAAGTGGTAACCGCCTGGTATAATATCGCCTCCGGGAATTGCGATACGGCCCTTGTGATAGGTTGGGAAAAACACGACGAAGGGCCGGTTACATCTGCAATAACCACAATTTATGACCCGGCGTATATGAGAAATTTCGGGGTAGGAGCACTCTCGGGACTGGCAATCATGTCCATCGATTACATGATGCGGAGCGGCTGCCCGATCGAGATTGGCGCATTGGTTCGTTCTTATATGTCGGAAAACGCCTCCCGTAATCCAAACGCTCATATGCGTGAGAAATTCACGCCGGAACAGGTGCTCAATGCCAGGATGGTACTGTACCCGTTGACCCTGTTGATGATCTGTCCTACGAGCCTGGGAGCTTGCGCTCTTATTCTTGCCAGCGAAGAGAAGGCCAGGAAGATCACGAAGAAACCTATATGGATAAAGGACCACGTTACAGTCCACGCGGGAGAGGGCGGAGGTCTAATGGACAGCGTCGATGGGCGAAAAAATTCCGAAATAGTAGCAGGAACAACCATCCTGAAACGCAACCATATCACCAGGCCTCTCGAAGAGATGCAATTCATAGAAATGTATGATCCGAACCCGTTCTTCCATCCAGGCTTCTTAGAGGATTTTCAGCTTTGTCCTGAAGGTGAGGGATGGAAATTGATTGAAAAAGGACTCACCAATAGGGAAGGGGCTTTCCCCATATCACCGTCAGGTGGTGTGCTGTGCACAAATGCGATCGGTGATTCCGGCCTTGTGCGCGTAGCTGAAGCTGCCCTGCAGCTGAGGGGCGATGCCGGCGAACATCAGATCACACGAAAGGTGAAGCAGGGGCTGGCCAGCGGTTTCGGCGGCTCGAACTGGACGGACCTTTTCCTGCTTACAAACGAATCGAGCTGGTAATAATAAAGGAGCAGATAAAGGAACAACCGGTGGAGAATTAGATTACCGGGGCTGCCCGGCGATACTGAGAACCAAGTTCAATAAATAGGAGGGAAGCTGGATTCAGCTTCCCTCCTGACATTAATAAAGGTTTATTTGGTGAAAGTGAGGGTGTACAGGACTTCCTTGCCTGCTTTCTCATCCATCATTGCATCAATGTTGGAATAGGAGAAGGCAATCGTCTTATCGCCTTTCTCCACAGCGAGAGTTAAGGTTATGATGGGATAGCCACCAATTTCCCAGGTCCTTTTGGTGAGAGTTGCCTTGGTTTTGCCATCGGCAAGTGTCGTGGCATCTTCGCTAACCTTGATTATTTTCGTGCCACCTAGTGCAGTAAGCGCGGCTATAGTATTTTCGTCGACGTTGCCCGTATCTATCGCAATTCCGATGCTGGGGATAGTGGTGGGGTCAGCAGCGTCCAACACGCTCCCCTTTGATGTAGCCTGGCCCTTTTTCATAGTGTCAGGATAAAGGACATAGAAGCTGTACTCATCATTCGTATATTTTGCGGGTGTGAACGAGAGTTTGGGCCCGGAAGATATTGACGTTGCCGCCGGTGTAGCTGCCGGTGTAGCTGGCTTTGCCGGTGCGCACGCTGCCAGTGCGGTTACGAGGAGAATTGCAAGGGTAAGGCATGCTAGAATTAGTCTTGTTCTGGACATCTTTTTATCAACCTCCAATCATTTACTGCGATCACCTGAGTATGTATAGCCATGTTTTCTTGCTGCGCCAAAATATCTGTTGATTATTTTAATATATGGTCGTCCTGATTCCTCCCCCCCCTTATCAAATTCTTTCTCAAAATAATGCGAACAATTTAGTTGGGCTTTGTTACAGCCTCATCTCGCAGTTGGCGCTTTAGCACCTTGCCTATGGGACTACGCGGCAACTCCTTTCTGAATTCCACGTACTTGGGTACTTCGTAGGGCGCCAACCTTTCTTTGCAGAATGCGATAATTTCTTCCTGGGTTACTTTGCCCTCGTACTCGTTCTTTAACACGATGAAGGCTTTTACCCGTTCGCTCCCTGGCCTTTCGGGATCAGGTATACCGACTGCAGCGCCTTCAGCCACTGCAGGATGTTGATGCAGTACCTTGTCAACGAGGATCGTATAGACTTTCATGCCGGATACATTGGCCATGTCTTTGACGCGATCAGTTATATAGAAGTATCCATCTTCATCCATCCGCACTACGTCCCCTGAGGGCAGCCATCCGTTGATCAGTCCGCTGCCTGGCGTGGGCCAATAGCCCTTCATGATCTGCGGTCCTTTGATCCAGAGCTCCCCTTCCTTGCCGTTGGCTGCTTCATTACCTGTTTCCAGGTCGATGATCTTGACCTCTGTATCAGGCATCGGAACACTGATGGAGCCGGGTTTTTTCTTTTCGACAAGATCGGATACCGCGAGGTTTGAATGTGTAACGCCTCCTGCCTCGCTCAGACCGAAATTATCGCTTATGGTACGTCCCGTGCTTTCCTTGAATTTCTGTGACGTTTCTTCAGGCAGCGCCGCGGTAGA
>JAPLHL010000198.1 GCA_026389655.1 Chloroflexota bacterium | reverse complement strand
CGTGATGTGGATGCCAGGATGAAACGTACATGCGGCAGGGTATTGCCCTCAAAGAAAATTCAACCTGCGGAAAAAGCACTCGCCTTGGCATTAGCTCTGATTGTAATTGGCCTGGTGCTTGCCTGGATATTATCTCCAGTGTGTTTTTTCATTGGTCTCATAGGAGTTGTCGCCTCCGCCGTATGGCGCAAGACGATATCATGTACTTTTTTTGGCATTATCGCCGGCAGCGCTCCTATATTGATAGGTTGGTACGCTATTACCAAGCAGCCGGTCATTGGCATAATGCCGGTCCTGCTGTTTTGCCTCATCGCATTATGGACCCCGGCACACGTGTGGACGCTTATGATAGCAAATCGTGCCGACTATGAAAACGCCGGTTTACACTATTTCCCCTTGAGTTTAAAGGATAACGTAGTGATATGGATGCTGGCAGTTCTCTCGATTGCGCTTTCGGTCGTTGCGTTTCTTGTTTACTCTCTGACCGGCAAGTTCCATTTGCTTTATCTGGTCGTTTCCAGCATTCTCAGTCTGGTTATGATATATGCCAATATAAGGCTTCTGTTTTCGCCCACATCCAGGAATGCCTGGACTGTTTATAAGATATCTGCTTTTCCCTATCTGGGAATTATTTTTACAGTGATGGCGGTAGATTCGTGGCTGATGTAGAGAACCCGGTGGGGCATATCCTTGAATATGCATTTAATCCCAGCAGCATTGCTGTAGTCGGGGCGTCGGATCATCCTTTTTCATTCGGTTATCACTTTTTACGGCACCTCATTGATTACGGATACAGGGGTAATATTTATCCCGTGAATCCGCAGAGGGAATCAGTGCAAAACATGAAGGCTTATCGCAGCCTTGCAGATGTTCCAGGTGATGTAGACCTGGTGATTTGCTGTGTGCCAACTGACCGTGTACTGTCATTGTTGGACCAATGTCCTTCAAGAAATGTGAAAATCGTGCACCTGTTTACAGCACGGCTTGGCGAAACGGGGCGGACGCAGGCGGTTGATATGGAAAAACGAATTCAAACCAGGGCTGCGGAGCTTGGTATACGAATAATTGGTCCAAATTGCATGGGGATTTATAGCCCTGAGGCAGGCATAGGCTTCGGATACGGCTTCTCCCGTGAGGCAGGAAAGATAGGTGCCGTTTTTCAGAGTGGGGGAGAGGCAACTTTGCTCATTCAAAACGGCATGCTGCAAGGCCTGCGGTTCAGTAAGGTGGTCAGTTATGGTAATGCCATGGACATCGGCGAAAGCGACCTCCTTGATTATTTTGCTGAGGACGAAAATACAGAAATAATTGCTGCATACTTTGAAGGTGTACGGGATGGGGAACGCTTCATAGGTTCACTCAGAAGGGCCGCCGCCAGGAAACCCGTTATTGCAATCAAAGGAGGAATAGGACAGGCTGGGATAAAAGCTGTATCATCTCATACTGCTGCTATTGCGGGTTCTGCAAATCTGTGGGATGTTGCTTTTAAGCAGGTGGGGGTTGTTCGGGCCGGTGATATCGGTGAGATGGTTAATTTAGCCATGTTGTTCAATTGGCTGCCGCCTGTCACGGGCAAAAGGGTAGGGATGATGGGAGGTGGTGGAGGCAAAGGTGTAATATCTGCCGATCTGGCGGAAGGGGCGGGCTTTACTTTGCCACCGCTTTCCCTCTCAATAAGGAGCCAATTAAAAGAAATTGTACCTGACTTATGGGATTGGCTTGGCAATCCGGTAGATTTCTCTATATGGGGAGATGATGGGATAAAAGCCGGGGAGGTCCCGCGGCTGTTCAGTGAAAGTCCTGAATTTGACTTTTTAATCGTGCAGATTTCGGATGAAAATCCCATGGCCGACGATTGGTGGATCAATATAATCAAGATGGAAGTCGAGAATGCCATAAATATCTCGAAACAGGGGCTGAAACCGGTAATCGCTGTTTTAAGCAGTGCAAAACCTGGATTTCGTGATTTTGAGAATGGTCGCTGGAGGACGATATCAGAGTACCGGGATAAGCTGATGGATGCCGACGTCCCAACTTTCGATAGCATTGGTGAAGCGGTGAGTGCAATGAGCAAATTCGTTGCCTTCTGGAACAAGCGTTAATATTTGTTTTGCAGTTAATTCTATGTCAACTCACTCATTTGAAATAAGAAATATTTGTTCGTCGACGCAAGCCAGGACTGCAGTTATTGATATGTTGCATGGCAAGGTGCAGACGCCAATATTTCTTCCTGTTGGCAGCCAGGCTACCGTCAGGGCGCTGACACCCGGCGATCTGGATGAAATCGGTATAAAGATGATCTTGTGTAATGCATATCACCTCTATCTGAGGCCCGGGATAGATGTTATTGAGAGAGCAGGCGGGCTGCACAAATTCATGGTTTGGGACAAACCTATCCTGACGGACAGCGGCGGCTACCAGATTTTCAGCCTCTCTTCATTCCGTAATATAACCGGGGATGGTGTCGTATTCCGTTCACATATAGACGGCAGTGAACACCGCATTTCTCCCGAGTATGTTATATCACTGCAGGAAAAATTGGGGTCGGACATTATGATGGTATTGGCTGTCTGCCCTGAAAGGTCTGCCAGGAA
>JAPLHL010000095.1 GCA_026389655.1 Chloroflexota bacterium | reverse complement strand
GTTCGAAGATAATCTGGATAACCGCCGTAGGTTTTTTCTTGGTAGTTCTCATCAGCGGTTTTTTCATGTTTATCCTCAAAGACCCGGAGCAGGCGCACCGTCTCGGTCTCATAGGTGCTAAGGCACAGATATTCGGAGGCTCCGCCGACTGGCCGAGCTTTTTTAACTTGGTTTTGCTCATAATGAGTGTTGGTGGTTTAATAATTTTTGGTTTGATCTTTGTCTGGGTCTTCGGTCGGGAATTTGGGGACAGGACTATCTATGACCTACTTTCACTACCCATGTCTCGGGTCACAATCGTAATGGCAAAGCTTATTACCGCGGCGTACTGGTCGATGGCACTCATCCTGCTGGTTTTCATACTTATGTTGGGCATTGGGGCTATATTGCAACTGCCAGGCTGGTCGGTGGCAACTGTAGTGAACGGGTTAGAAAGCATGATGGTTACCGGTATATTGACCGTGCTCCTTTGTATACCGTTCGCTCTAGTGGCCTGTGTTACCCGCGGCTACTTACCAGCAGTAGGATGCATTTTTCTGGTTCTGATCCTCGTACAGGTAATCAGTCAGCTTGGCTATGGTCAATATTTCCCGTGGACGATTCCGCTGTTTTATAGCGGTGCAGCTGAGGCATTAACTGGAAAAGCAGCTATACCACTTGGTTTTATTAGTTACCTCCTTGTTGGACTGGTCAGCGTTCTTAGTTTAATTATTACATGCGCATGGTGGCAATACGCAGACCAGACTAACTGATTAAGCCTTAATGAAGCCCGATTTTAAGGGCGATCCATATAATACTAAAACTTTGATGAATGAAATGAAATGAATATCTTGCACATTAACTCAATTTGTTACCTGCTGCACCCTTTAACATTTTGTTTTGGTTAGCGATTACTTGCTCTTCTGCTTTGCAGCGTCCTCTTCCTGTAAAATGCGGCGAAGGACTTTGCCGACCATGGACTTGGGTAAATCAGTCCTGAACTCGACGTGCTTGGGCACTTTATAGGCGGTAAGCCGCTCTTTACAAAAGGCCTGTATCTCCTGGGCGGTGGCTTGCTGACCGGGCTTAAGCACAATCCAGGCTTTAACCGCTTCTCCCTGCAATTCGTCACGTACACCGGCGACACTGACCTCGAAGACCGCCGGATGCTGAGTTATCACTTCCTCGACCTCGCCGGGGTAGACCTGGTGACCGCTGGGCTTAATCAGTTCCTTAATAATCCTTGCCTCAGGGATTTTTAGCTTCAATAGTTGGTAGCGGGGGCCTCAAATAACGCAGGACTTTCATGAAATATTATGTAATTGTCGTCAACAGGTAAATCAGCGGGACCGTGCCAAGGCTTAAGAAGTACATCGCTATGGTAAGAGCTGAGGCGAGCCTTCCATCGCAACCGTACCGCGCTGCGATAACCGCTGCTACAGCGCCTGCGGGCATGGCAGCCTCTATAACCAGCACTTCCTCTGTCAGTTTTGACAGGTTGAATAAATGAGCGCCCGCCAGGGCTATCAGCGGCTCTGCAACCAGGTTTATACAGAATAGCGCCACGATAGCCGGCAGTAATTGCCTGACAGGTATCTTCTGAAGCATTAACCCGACGGCAAAAGCTGTAAAGATCTCCAGTGAATTACCTATCATGCCGAAAAGGCTGTAAACAGTTTTCACTGCGTAGTTACTTGAGGGCAGCTTGAGGAAGGAAAAAACAATGCCCAGCACCAGGGCTATAAATATCGGGGAATAAAAGAATTCTGCAACTGATTTAAGCACGCTTTTACTATCCGCATGTTGCCTTCCGAAATACATGGCAAAGGGTATGGACAGGATAAACAGAGGGACACCCGCGCCTAATTCACTTATGATCATGGCGTCCTGCATTGCTTCCCGATTATTGTGGAAGACCTGCATAATCAGGGCATATCCCAATGTTGATGAACTGCCCCAGCCGGATACCAGGACAAAGGCGCCAATGGATTTCCTGTCCATTTTTAATAGTTTGCCGGCTGCAAAGCCGATGGTACAGGCTATAAGGATTGTGCACAGCATTATCAGGGCAGGCAACAGTTTTTCGATCTCGAAAGTCCTTCTGGAGAGGTTCACAAATATCAGGGCGGGCAATGAAAAATCGGTTACGAGCCGCGAGAAAAGAGCCTGGTGATCGCTGGATAGTATCGACCGGTTTCTCAGAAGGAGCGTGATGGCTACCAGCGCAACCAGGATGAACAGCGATCCGAGCAACGTATAAAAATAGTTCATGCTACCAAATATATTTACTTATTTAAGTTGCAATATTACCCGGATTTAGAAGTTCCAGGCAAAGGTCAAGCGGGGATAGCCATTTTCCCTGGTCAATGCTTTCTCCCTGCGGCTATCATCAGCAAATATATGGGGCACCCTGGCGAGAAACTGATCCCGCCACTGGTAATACTGGGCTTGGCTGACCTGATGCTCGATGCAGATCTCTGATACCTGTCTCCCCCTTAGTCCCTCCATCACAATCATGGCTTTGGTCTTTGGATCCCATTTTCTTCTTTTCATGGCTGCCTTTCCTCTCAGCCATTTTACTCTCTAAATTATGCTTCTGTCTTAATGGGGAGCAGTATACAAATATAAAGTATTGTTAGTAGCTTATTTCTGATTCGCTTTCTAAAAATATAGCTGGGGCATTAAAATGGGTTTGGATTTGGCCGGTAATGTAAACCTTTGTATTTATTAATTTATCAAATGGTTTGTATATAAATATTTCCCCATTATAGTACCTCCCTTCAGTTAGTAGGTAGTATGTTGCAAAATTATCAAACTCACGCAAATTCTCGGGATGTACGACCACTCTGAAATGAGGAGTCGCACGTAAATCCGAATTAGCAAATTCTCCTTCGTTATAGTCTGGAATAAAAAATGCATATGTATCAGTGGTCGAAGTAGTATCATTTTTTAACTTAACTTTCACATATCCTTCCCATGTATAGCCACTCTCCATTTTCTCAACTATGGTTCCAGTCAACTGGTAATTATTAGGTCTAACACAGGTTAATATTCCATAAACAGTAACCTTTTTCCCTACATTTTTCAGTAATTCGTCTGTGTCTAGAGCACTTATACTAGAAGCGGGTTTTTTCTTATTAGTCGCGATATAATTCGCAACTACAGCCATAGCTGCATCTGTAACTGTGGATGATGAAGTTGACCTGGTGTTAGCTAGCACCTCGGCTTTATCCAAGGCGGCTGCAACCGCAGTATTATACCCATTATTGGCATAAAGCCACTCAAGCCAAAGGTGGGCAGAGTCACATTTGGGATCAAGTTCGATGGCCTTCATGAAGTCCCCTGTAGCTGCGTCCAATTGCTGCTTCTTATAATATACATACCCTCGATTGCAGTAGGCAAGTGCATCCCCGGGATCAAGCTCGATTTGTTTGCTGTAGTCGGCAATAGCAGAGTCCCATTGCTCCTTTCCAGAATATGCGTGACCCCTGTCGCCATAGGTAGAAGCATCTTTGGGATCCAGCTCGATTGCTTTATTGAAGTCAGCGATGGCCGTATCCCACTGTTCCTTATTGTCATAGGCCCAACCGCGATTGTCATAGGCGATGGCGTATTGCGGATCGATTTCTATTGCTTTATTGAAGTCAGCGATGGCCATATCCCACTGTTCCTTTTTGCCATAGGCCCAACCGCACCCATTATAGGCGGGGGCATATTTTGGATCGATTTCTATTGCTTTGTTGAAATCAGCAATGGCCAGATCCCAATCTTTCTTTCCGTTATAGGCCCTGCCACGATTAGAATAGGCAATGGTATATTTGGGATCGAGTTCGATTGCTGTATTGAAGTTAGCTATGGCAGTATCCCACTGATTCTTTCCGCTGTAGGACCAACCGCGGCCATTAAAGGCAATGGCATATTTTGGATCGATTTCTAATGCTTTATTGAAATCAGCGATGGCCGTATCCCACTGTTTCTTTCCGTTGTAGGCCCTGCCGCGATTAGTATAGGCAATGTCATACTTGGGATCTAGCTCAATCGCTTTGTTCAAGTCGGTTATGGCCATATCCCATTGTTGCTTTCCAATATTTGCATTTCCTCGATTGTTGTAGGCGATGGTATATTTGGGATCCAGCTTGATCGCTTTGTTCAAGTCGGCTAAGGCCAAATCCCATTGTTGCTTCCCAATATATGCACATCCCCGGTTGTTATAGGAGGTGGCATACTTGGGATCGAGATCAATGGCTTTGTTCAAGTCAGTAATGGCCGCATCCCATTCCTGCTTGCCGTTATAGGCCCAACCTCGGTTATTATAGGCAGCGACATATTTAGGATTACGGTCAATTGCCTGGTTATATTCAGCAATAGCAAGGTCCCAATTTTCATTTTGCTGATTGGTTCCTTCCCGTTGTGTCTGATCTGAAGAGGTTGTAGTAACTTCATTAGATGGTATCCACATCGGATAAAAATCTTGGGCCGAATTGTTTGTGAGTCTTACCTGGTCACTACCATCGCTGTTCATGATATATATTTGTGGATTAGTGTCCCTGGTAGACATAAATACTATTTTCTTACCGTCCGGCGACCATTGGGGTTGAGCATTGTCAGGCTTATCAGTGATTATTAATGTATCGGTCCCATCGGCATTTATAATATAAATTTGTCCCCCAGCGGCATTTGCAGTACGAATTGCGCCTTGCAAAGGAGCTCCAGACGAAAATGCGATCTTTTTGCCGTCCGGAGACCATGAAGGTGGATCAAATCCCTGTTCAGTAGTTTTGAGAAGCCTGCTATTGCTCCCATCCGCTTCCATAATATATATATGCTGCGTTTTCATGCCGCTGCAACAGGCAATCTTATTACCATCCGGGGACCATGACGGCTTAGCATTACTTCCGACCTGGCTGTTTAATATGGCTTCACCTGTACCATCTGCATTTACTACACTGACTTCGGTATCACCGGTGCAATAAGCAATTTTTCTCCCGTCCGGTGACCACGCAGGATAAAAACCGCCGCCCTTCGTAATTTGTTTTTGATTTCTGCCATAGTTATCCATCACGTAGATAGGATAAGGTTTGTCGTTATGCGCATATGCAATTTTTCTCCC
>JAPLHL010000135.1 GCA_026389655.1 Chloroflexota bacterium | reverse complement strand
CAGCCGATTGCCAGCACCGTGGGAAACAGTCCCGAGGCAGCATGGAAGAAGGCCGCATGCCCCGTGGAGCTGCCGGTTTCTCCCCCCGTGCATATTTTCAATATAGGCTTCCCGTAGGCGCCGGACCCGTCGACGCTCCACATATCGGCGCAGTTGATCATCTCAAAAAGGTCCATATTGCCAATGACGATGGCATCGATATCCTTCATGGTAAGCTCTGCACTGGCGAGAGCCCTTTTTACCGCTATATTAATTAACTCCTGGCCGCAACATTCAAGATTTTTCGACTTATGATGAGTTTGTCCCATTCCGACGATTGCTACTCTTTCTCCCATTTGTAACTCCTTAAAATCGGTTGACTACTAGAGTATTAGCTGCCGAGTACGAATACGCAGTGGCCCTGTCCGCAGGCCCCCTGGCTGCCGTGGGCCAGTGCTACCCTGGCACCGTCCACCTGCCTTGCCCCCGCCTCTCCCCTAAGTTGTAGTGTTGCTTCTGCTATCCTCGCTAACCCGGACACCAATATTGCATGTGACGACAGCACTCCTCCTGACGGGTTTATCGGCAGGGCTCCTTTCATCTGTGTTAGGCCTGCTTCGATTGCGCTGCTGGCCTGGCCTCGCTCGGTCAGTCCCAGCCCTTCCATCCTCATGAGTTCCATGTAGGAAAAGGCGTCATACACTTCGGCTACATCTATTTCTTTTAAAGGTGAGCTGATTCCCGCCATTGCATACGCCTTTTTGGCGGCGGTTATCAGCGACTCCGTCTCGGCCAGGTCCCGGTCGCCCAGATGGTACAGGTCGGCCGCTGATCCTACCCCCTTTATCCAGACCGGCTTCTTACATTTTGTGGAGGCGAAGCTCTCTTCGGCCAGTATCAGGGCACAGGCGCCGTCGGAAACGGGCGAGCTATCGTACAGCTTGATCGGGTCTGCCAGCACCCTGGATTTCATCACATCTTCTATCGAGAGGTCCATCGGCAGGTGGGCATAGGGGTTGTTCCTGGCGTTTTTATGGTTTTTAACCGACACCATGGCGAATTGCTCTGCTGTGGCGCCGTACTTGGACATATATCTCCGGGCCTGCAGGGCGGCTGAATTAACGGCGTCCAGCCCCAGCATTCGATCGTAAATAGGATCGAACATGGCGTTGGTTATTATCCCGGGTACTGCTTCGGAGCCTTTGCTTTCCGCAACTACAAGGGTGGCTTTAAAATGGCCTGATAAAATGCGCATCATACCCAGCAGCGCTCCGTATGTCCCGTCCCCGGACACATTGGTAGTATGCACCTTGTCGGAGCCGGTCGCCTCTGTCAGAGCGATACAGGATATCGTACGCCCGTCCCAGTAATCGTTGCAGAGCGTCACAGTATTGTCTATGTCTTTGATTGTCAGCCCGGCGTCCTCCAGCGCTTTGCTGGTGACCTCAAAGGCCATTTCGGCGCGGGATGCCGGATTGTTCTTCTGATATTTTGTCTGTGCTGTACCCACGATCGCTACTTTATTCACAGCTATTCTCCTGGTTTGATTCTCATTACATTCCGGCGTTTAAGGTTTGGCCGGGCGGAAATACTTGATGTCCAGGTAAGTACCCTCTCGTTTTTCACGGAATTCGGCTTGCATCCTCATCCCGACTTTTATTTCTGTCATGTTTACTTCACCCAGCATGTGCACAAATCCTGTACTGGCACCGTCCAGCTTTATAATGCCCAGGAAATATGGCGGTTTCTGCGGCTGGATGCCAGGGACTGCATAATTGACCTCGGTATATGTCAGTAAAGTCCCGGCGGTCCCGACCTTTACCCATTCTTTTATATCGCTGAAACACCTCGGGCAGGTCGCCTTGGGAGGCACATATACCAACTCGCACTGGGGGCATTTCGTGCCCCAGATTTGGCAGCTGTCCTTCAATTCTTTATAGAACCTGCTCCCTGTTTTGCCGACATGCCATGTGCATGGCAACTTAATGCGGCTTGGATATGCCAGAGTGCCTGTGTTCCCCAGCTCTACGGATGTTACTCCCATTGTGTAGCCCTCCTTATGAGAAGATTTCAAATATCTTTATTATGTGCGTCCGATTTACTTAACAGCTCTGATTAGCTACAAACAATGGTGGTACCTGGATTGCCGCTTTTATGATGGTTATTCCTGTGTGCTAAAGGGTATAATGCCAACTTTTGCAGCAAGCTCACTTAACGTTCACGGTTACCGTCTGGAACTGGGCGCCACGCGGGTTAGTGACCGTGAGCATGTAAGTGGTTGTCTCCTTGGGCGTGACCCGCGTTGTTCCCGAACCGTCTACTATCCCCACCCCTTTATCGATGGAAGCCGATGATCCCTCTACCGATGTCCATGACAGAGTGGAGGATTCTCCCTTGAGGATGACATATGGTGTAGCTATTAAGTACTTTATCACCGGAGTCTCCTCGTTTGGTTGCACACCGGAGACGGTAAGAGTTGTCGTAGCGATTATAGTCCCGTGGTCATTGGTTGTAGTCAGCTTATAAGTGGTCGGGAAAGCCGGGCTCACTTCCCTTGACCCTTTCACGGGTATTATGCTGAAACCCGGACTGATGGTGACATCGAAAGAGTTCTGGACTTCCCATGTCAGCACCGCCGTTTGTCCGCTCAAAATATTGGCTGGTTCCACCTTCAGGATTGCCACAACAGGCAGGTTGAAAGACGATGGAGTGCTGACGGGCCGGACGCCCTGGACGATTACCTGCGCTGTCGCAGTGGAGGTCCCGTACTTATTGGTGGCAGACAAGGTGTAAGTGATTGTTGCGAGGGGAGTAACCGGCATACTGCCGTTCAATGCTACCGGGCCAATCTCCTGGTTGATGCTCACCGAAACCGCGCCGGTTGTTACCCATTTAAGGGTGGATGTATCGCCGGCCGGAATAGTCGAAGGTGTGGCATCAAAAGTGACTATATTGGGTGTCAGTGAATTTGAAGCCGGCGAGCTTGAGGTAACGGGCTGTTGTGCTTTGCTTGAAGGCACGGCAACCGGCGGCGCCGTCACCTGAACGCACCCTGCAAGAGTCACGATGATTAAGAATACAACCAATAATTTTTTCATACCACATCCCCTCGTATTTGCCCTGCCGGGGCTATTTTGACACTACACTCGGCGAAATATAAATTACATCATTTCGTCTGCTTGATTGCATCGATTATCTCGTTAATGTCGGGTAGCTGACTGAGCGGGTAGGTTCTGAACAACGCGATTTTACCTTTTTCATCAATGATGATATTGGCCCTTTCTGAGAACCCGTTCTTTTCGCGGAATATATCATACATCATGGCAACTTCGCCGTGCGGCCAGAAATCACAAAGAAGCTGCACTTTCTTAATACCCAGGTGGTCGGCCCACGCTTTCTTTGAGGGGCCTGCGTCGACGCTTAGTCCAACCGGTAAAGTCTTCAAAGTATCAAAAGTACCGAAATTCTTTTCCAGCGACTGCATTTGCCTGGCGCATATTTCCGTCCAGGCCAGCGGATGAAAGGAGAGCAAAACGCGCTTTCCTTTTATATCTAGTAGTCTGAAGTCCCTGCCGTCCTGGTCCTTGAGAACGAAGTCGGGGGCCCTATCTCCAACCTTGATTTTGCGTTCACGCACGTCCATGTTGCAACCTCCTTCACCCGGGCATTGCCCCGGTTTAATACAATTATAATACGCATTTATAAATAGGGTTATCCCTGATTTAGATTCACTAATTTGGTCAATTGAAAGAATTACGTTTGTGGTATAATGTTTTTCCGGTTAAAGGTCCATCAGTTCTTCAAAGCTGTTCATACAATACCAGGATTGAAGGCCAACTACAGAGAAAGGAGTTATTAAATCATGGATTTCAAGCTGACCCCGGAACAGGAAGTTAAAAGAAAGGAATACTACAAAGTCTGCGCGGAACTGCTGAAAAAGAGGCCGGCTGCATTTGTCGGCGGCGAAGGCAAACTCGATAATGATGAAAGTTGGGAATATCACCGCTACTGCGCCCGTGAGTTTGGCAAGCGCGGGTGGTTGACTTTCGGATGGCCCAAAGAATGGGGCGGCCAGGGCGATATGATGGACAAGGTCCTCTTCAGCGAGGCGGTCGGATACTATGGTCTTCCCGGCGTTGACGAGTTCGGCGTGGCCATGCTTGCCCCCACCCTCCTGGCGGCAGCCAGTGATGAGGTTAAAAAGAAATTCCTCCCGGGCATTGCTTCCGGCGAGGTAATGTGGTGTGAGCTCTGGAGTGAGCCAAACGCAGGCTCCGACCTGGCGGCGCTCACAACAACCGCAATCAAAAAGTGCGATGATTATATTGTTAATGGTCAGAAAACCTGGAATACAGCCGCCCACAGGGCTGACTGGGCTTTCGGCGTTTAGGACCGACCCCCAGGCCCCCAAACATAAGAACCTCACTTTCATGCTCTGCGACATGAAGACTCCGGGCATTACTGTCAAGGGTTTTCCCTATATGAATGGGGCCCATATCTACAATGAAGTTTATCTTGATGATGTACATATCCCGGCTAACCAGATTGTAGGAAAAGACGGCGGTGGTTGGGCCGTGGTCAACGTACTCGCCGGCTTTGAAAGGTCCAATATGGGCCTGGTCTATGGCCTGCTGAGCGCCGTTGAGGGATTGGTCATGTATTGCAACGGTACCATGCGTAACGGCGTGCCCCTGTCCCAGGACCCTATTATCAGGAACCGTGTTGCTGACCTGGCTATCGGTCTGGAGGCAGTTCGCACACTGGCCATGCGCATCGCCGACCAGCAGAGCAGGCACGAGATGGGCCTGATGGATGCTGCTGCTGTAAAAGTATTTGCAAGCGAGCTTATGGAGAGAATAGGACAGGTTTCTACCGACCTTCTTGGAGTTTACGGCCAGGTAAAACACTCCAGGTTTGCCAAGATGGGCGGTTTCCCTGAGGAAGTGTACCAGTCATGCTTCGTTCCCATTATTTCCATGGGCACCAATGAAATACAGCGCAACATCATCGCCTGGTATGGCCTCGGCCTTCCCAGGATGAAATAAGTTTAAGTTACGGGTAAATAAATACGGGCTGCAATTTAATTGCAGCCCGTATTTTTATATAACACGTGGTTTGAATTATATGAGGTATCCGTTGTGGAAGAAATTGGAGTA
>JAPLHL010000294.1 GCA_026389655.1 Chloroflexota bacterium | reverse complement strand
GGGCTCCATCAATAATCACTTCAGTGCCGGATGTATAACTGGACGCATCGGAGGCAAGGTAAACAGCCGCACCAACTATCTCATCAACATGGCCTATCCTGCCGGTGGGCAACGACGTCTCGAACCTGCTACGATTTGCATCCTGTTTATCGGCCGGCAGCACCATCCAGGTAGACTGCAGCATTTGAGTCTGAATCGGTCCCGGCAAAATAGAATTCACCTGTATGTTACACCCCGCCAATTCAGTGGCAAAAGCGTTTGTCGCCATCCGAACAGCAGCCTTGGAAATCGAGTATATACTCACGGTTCTATGGGGCTTGAGGCCATCAATGGAACCGATATTGATAATTTTACCGCTGCCCTGTTTTTTCATGATCCTGCCAACAGCCTGGCTGGTAAAATACAGGCTTTTCAGATTGAGGTTCATAACGACATCCCAGAGACGCTCCTCAGCATCTAACACGCCAGCCGCAGCCGGGGAAGTGCCTGCATTATTGACCAGGATATCGATCCTGCCGCCCAATTTTTCCATCGAAGCGTCAACCATCGACTGTATCTCATTCATGCGGGCAAGGTGTGCTTGAACCGGATAAGCTTTACCCCCAAAAGAGCTGATCTCATTGGCCGTAGCTTCAAGGTCCGCCATCTTACGGCTGGTGACCACAACCACTGCGCCAGCTTTCGCAAAGCCTACGGCTATTGCCTTGCCAATACCACGACTACCTCCAGTAACGATGGCAGTTTTGCCTTTCAGAGAAAACATAGATAAATCGAACACGGCTAAAACCTCCGTAAAAAATATGTTTGATACAGTCAATCGGGGGAAATATTGTACCAAAGCCAAATGGTACGAGAAACCGGTTGATTATTCAATATTCCGACTCCTGATGCTATTGACGTGCAACACGGTTAAACAGTATTATAAATCGTTCTTAACAAATTGCTTAACAATTTGCCATTTATTCAATTCGTCAGGGAGGTGGGCCATTTCATATTGTACAAAGCACCCGGGTAAGGACGCAGTCGGGTCATGCTGTCAATGCGGGCAACTGGTATGCAAGGCCTGTTACAATGAGCTGAATGATAAGGTCTATTGTCCGGTCTGCGCCAACAAGCTTTTCACATTAAAAACTCCTGAACCGTTAAAACCGCCGTCACAGGATACCACTGTAAAACCCAAGCCTGTTGAAGCGGCACCTAAAATACCGGAACCAGTCCAACCACCCTCCCCGAAACCAACTATGCAGAAAGAAGAACCTCCGAAGGTAATACCCCTTGGGGCTGCTACGCCCGACCCCATAACCAACATTATCCCCGCAAAGCAACCGGAACCTGCCTCAGCACCAGTAGAGGCGGCGGCGGACGTTAAGCAGTCTGAACCAGCGGTTGCGCCGCCAGCGATAACCCCAGTTCAACCGGAGAAAATCAAAACCGTTGAAACCACAGCCAAAGCACCCGGAAGCAGTATAACAAGCTATATCTGGTGGCTGGCGCCGGTGCTGTTGGCCTGTTTTGGCGGACTGCTCGCCTGGATAATGAACAAGTCTAAAGATGCCCAAAAGGCAAAAATGATGCTATGGGTAGGACTGGGGCTGACGGTTGTGTACGCAGCGGTGATAGCGCTTATCGTATTGCTGCCGGGGAGTCAATCAGCCCAGGGAACAATCATCTATCATCAATATAGGGAAGGGAGCTGGCAAATCAATACAATGCGGCCAGACGGAAGCAACCCTTCTGCCTTTACCATTGCCGATAACGTAAATAAATATTACAACATTTTTCCAAGCTGGTGTGCAGCTACCAATAAAATAGTCTTCCAAACCAACCGTGACGGTAATGCTGAAATATACACTATGGAAGCTAACGGCAGTAACCAGGTCAATTTGACAAATACCAACTATTGGGATGGCCAGGTAGACTGGTCGCCCGACGGCAAGAAAATTGTATTCGTATCAAACAGGGATGGTAATAACGAGATATACACAATGGACGCTGATGGGAGCAAGGTACAAAGGCTGACGGTGAGCAAACCAGTAGATGCGTGGCCAAGGTGGTCGCCCGATGGCAAGAAAATCGTTTTCAATACCGACAGGGATGGCACTCACGAAATTTATGTAATGGATGGCGATGGCAATAATCAGCAGAGATTAACAACCAATGAATCACCGGACTACACTGCCCGCTGGTCACTGGATGGGAAAAAAATAGTGTTTATTTCCGAGCGTGATGGAAATCCCGAGGTCTACCTGATGGATGCAACGGGAAGCAACCAGAAACGCCTGACTTTCAACAGCGCCAAAGACTATAGCCCGTGTTTTTCTCCCGACGGGAGCAGGATCGCCTACTATTCGAACACGGACGGCAACGACGAGATCTATGCAATGAACACTGAGGGCGGCAGCCAGGTACGTCTGACCCAGAATAAGGACTCCGACCAGTTCCCCGTTTGGATATCAGCGACACTAAAAAGCACAAACATCAAAACGCCGCCGCTGCTCCCCGTAAAAGTCTGCGGCGGCAGCGATAACGTCACCAATAATAAAAATGCCAGCGGCGAAGATTATGTACACTACGCTAAAGTGACTCCAGAGAACAGTGGTACGATCCATATAATCAAGGTTTACAGTACCAAGGCAGGCAATGTCAAAGTGGGTATTTATGAACACGATGCGAAAACCGACGCTCCTGCCAGGAA
>JAPLHL010000353.1 GCA_026389655.1 Chloroflexota bacterium | reverse complement strand
GATATTATTCTGGCGTACTTCTCTCCAGTTTTCGGGTCAGTCTCTTCTTTTTCCACAGTAAATTTATATTGATTGGTCTCCAACAAGGTTGAATGTTTATCCGCAATATAAAGGCTGGGCAACCAGTTTCCTGCCAAATCCTCAATATAAGAAAAAATGATTGTGTATTCAGGATCATTCAACCTGCCCCAGTACCATCCGGCAAAGACATCATACAGGCTGGCATTTCCCCAACTATGGTCCTGATAACCATTACCTTTGACATCTATAACCTGGTCTTTGATAAATAATTTGCCTTTTACCTTCGCACGCGGGCAGGCTATAACCCATCCTTCGATAATGTCAGTTTTATCCGCAGGCAACATTAAACCATCGCCATGCTTCCAGCCGGGCACTGTGCCCTCAAATGTAAGCTCACAACCAATACCCTTGCTGTGCATAGCCATTTTGTAAACCTTGCCTTCCTGCTTCAGGTAGCTGCTTCCCATTTTGACATCGCATATTTTCTCGCTGGCATGACAATCCTTGGGGTCTACAGCTTCCATGCCGACGTATCGCTTACCTTCCGGGGTATAAGTAAAAATCTGAATTGTAGGGATATGCGGCTTAATAAATTGGTTTAGCCAGTGCCAGGTGAGCACACAGGAATACCCGTTATCAAAGCGGCAGTCCAGGTACCACCATTCGGAATAATCCGGATTACTATATGGATGTAAGCCATCATCACGATCAGTGTAAGTTGTTGTTGGTCTCTGCATTCTTCAATTTCCCCTTTTTTTTAATATATCACGTACAACCCGCCGGCAAAATACCGGAGCGGACCATTTAATCAGCTTGAATAAATTAAAGCCACCTTTTTCTGCGTTTGTAGTGTTTTACCTCGCGATAGCTTTTCTGGGCATCCTTCTTGCCCAATCCCAAATAAAATTCCTTAATGTCAGGATTTTCCCTCAGCTTTTCAGTCGGTCCGTCCAACACAACACGTCCATTCTCCATGACATAACCATATTCCGCAATTTTTAAGGCAGCCAGTACATTTTGTTCAACAACCAGCATACCGATCTTTTCTTCCCTGTTAATATTTACGATGGCTTCAAACAATGATTGCGCCATAATGGGAGACAGGCCGAGCGAAGCTTCGTCGATAAGCATTATTTTTGGCTGGGACATAAGGCCCCTGCCTATCACAAGCATCTGCTGCTCACCACCTGATAAATATCCACTCGTATTATTCCTGAGATCTTTTACCCTCGGAAAATGGCGGTATACCATTTCCAACTGTCGCTTCAAAGTGGAATTATCTCTCAAATATGCTCCCAATTTCAAATTTTCTTCAGTGGTTAGATGCGCAAAAAGCCGCCTCCCCTCCTGTATTTGTATTATTCCCATACCGGCTATTTCCTGAGGGGATTTTTTCTGGATTGGCACACCGTCATATTCTATATTTCCGTGCGTGACTTCCCCGAGTTCGGTTTTGAGCAGGCCCGAAATAGCTTTTAACGTAGTGCTTTTACCGGCGCCATTGGCACCTACTACAGTGACTAACTTGCCATCCGGCACATTGAGTGAGACACCCCTGAGAGTCAGGATCACATTACTGTATACAACTTCAATATTATTTACTTTTAACATTATTACCAACCATAAAATGACAAATTCGCAAGTGATGTGTGGGGGACCGGGCCGGTCCCCCACACCACTATTTACGTACTATTTGCAACCAGCGGGTACGTCTTTGCCGCCGGGCAACAGTGCCGGGATAGATACCTCAGGTGTGTTTATATATACCGTATAGGTATCGGCTGCGGCAATGCTCTTATCATAGCCTGAAACGATGTGGATAGTTACCGAGTCGCCGCCGTCCATCTTTACCTTACTAGAGTTATTGGCCCAGGAGATAGTATTGCAGGCGATCATGGGCTTGAATTTGGTGATACCACCTGCGCAAAGGGTGTCATAAACGGTCTGACCGGTTACTTTGTCTATGCCGACCCTGTTGATTGTCTGCCTGAGGGCCTCGGTAGCCAGGTCACCCCAGAACCAGCCAACCGCATAAGACCCGAACTCTTTGGGATACTTGGTCTTGGCCTGTGCATCCGAGAGATACTTGGGATACTTATTCCAATCTCCCTCAAAAATGGCCAGACAGCCATTGTTATTCACCAGGTCAGGAGTAAACTTGGCAATCTCCGGCGGGGAGAAATAGGAGGTACCAACGTCTATGAACTGGTCACGCATGCCCAGTTCGGCAGCTTTCTTGAGGACCGCCTGCCAGGCTGACCCGAACATGCCAATATAAATGAAATCAACTTTGTCCTTCAACCTGGTAAGCTGGGGGGTTACATCGCCGACCGTCAGGGGAACATATTCAGCGCCAACCCATTCTACGCCCTTTGAGATTGCATAGCATTTAGCTTCCGCCGACTCGTTGGCATGGCCAAGCGCTATGTCCCAGGATACAAGGGCGAGCCTGGGTTTCCTGTTCTGGTAGTGTGTCTTGATCCAGGGAATATTGCTGTCAGCTTTCCAATTGTCGACTATCCAGTTGACATAGGCGCCAACCTGTCCTTCGTAGCTCGGCTGGTAACCGAAGAACCACCCGGGCGGTATGACAGCTGCCCTTAAGGCTGTTGCATCGATGATGGGTATTTTGTTCTGCTTGGCGAAGCCGCCCAGTGTGGGGGCTACGTCGCTCCAAAGACCGCCATTGGTAATAACAGGTGTGGGAGTACCGGTTACTGCCTCTTTGTAAAGGGCCACTGCGGATTCCGCCTTCATACCATGGTCATATGACCTGATGTCAAGCGTAACGCCCGGCAGATAATTGGTACTATTGGCCCAGGCAGCGTAATCTTTGGCGCCATCAAGTTGCGGACCGATGGTCACAGCATAAGGGCCGCTGGCATCGCCAAGGTTGATTAAGCGAAACGTAACATTCGTCTGCTTGGGCGCTTCTGCCTTAGGCGCAGCAGCGCATCCTGCAAAAATGGTCACGACAAGTACAACTGTAAGAAATAAACCTAAACCCAAACTGAATTTTTTCATTGCTCCTCCTTTTATGTATTACCAATTGATCCTGCAGCATTCAATATTATCCAGTATCACCTCCTGTATTTTCACTAATATGTGAATGGCCAGAAACGTATGGAAGCCTTAGCCAGTTCCCACCTGTGCCATATGCCCCTCGGCTCGAAAATAAGAAAGAGAATAATAATAAGGCCAAATACCATAACAAGCGAGCTTGAAAGAAATGAAACTCCTATTGCAGGCAACATATCAGATATCGCGGGACCTATTCCCCTGAGAATGAATTCCACAACTTTCAGAAATACCACTCCAAAGATCGTACCGGTGATTGAGCCCAACCCACCCACAATGATATAGCCTATATACCAGATAGATTCAGAGAAGGTAAACTGGTCAGCGCTGACATATCCATAGTAAGCGGCAAACAATGACCCGGCCAGTCCTGCGTAGGCCGAGCATGCGATGAAAGCAAAAAGCTTGTATTTGAATATGTTAATGCCCATCAACTCCGCAGCCAGGTCATTGTCACGTATGGCTATAAACGCTCTCCCCACTCTACCTCTGACCAGGTTTTTGGCAAAGAAAACAGCCAACACAACAAAGAACATGATTAAATAAAAGAATTTCTGTTCGTTGTCAAAAACAAAATCGCCTATCTGTACGTTACCAACCTGCAAACCATTGATGCCGCCGGTTATAGTTCCACCCCGTTGCAGAACAAACATTACGATAAAAAAGGCAGCCATGGTAGTAACTGCGATGTAGAAGCCTTTGATCCTGAGTGAAGGCAGACCGAATATCAAGCCAATGAGCGCTGTCCCTACAACCGCCACCGGCACTGTAGCAAACCAGTTCCAACCAAGATGCCTGCATAGCATGGCACTGATATATGCGCCAATGGCCAGGAATGCAGATTGCCCGAAATTAAGTTGACCGCAATAACCTGTCAGGATGTTGAGCCCGATTGCTCCGACTACTACTATGCCTATAATGTTTATTTTAGACAGCAACTGTGCGTTGAGAAGAAACGGAGCCGCACCGAAGAAAAGTACGGCGGCAACAATAGCAACAATTATTTGAAACCGTGTTCGAGCTATGGTCATTTCCTGAGCATAGCTCGTATTAAAAGTTCCGCATGGCTGTTTCATATGAAAAATTCTCCCGTGCTATCTAAACCCTTTCTATCCGTTTGTATCCGAACAAACCATAGGGTTTGAATATCAAGATAATAAGCATGACTACGAAGGGCATTACGCTTCCTACCCCTCCTCCAAGGTACGGATCTAAATAGCCGCCGGAAAGCATCTCAACGACACCAATAATCAAGCCTCCCAGCAATGCCCCGGGTATCGATTCGATACCGCCCAGCAAAACAGCGGGAAATGCTATAGCTCCAAATGCTGCCAGAGTAGTCCTGTCAAGCACCTGCATGCTTCCTACAAGCACGCCACTGGCGGTTGCAAGCAACATAGCAATAAACCAGCACGCCAGGAAAATCACAGTAACTTTAATACCCACGCTCTGAGACAACTGCTGGTCTTCAGATGTTCCTCTCATGGCCAGGCCCAGTTTCGTCTTCTGGAAGAAAAGGACAAATGCGCCGAAAATAAGCATGCATATTATGAAACTGAAAAAACTCCCGGCGGACAGCGAAATGCTGCCCAGTTTGATGGCGCCGGTGGGGATCATGGGCGGGAACACGCGGCCGGGTCCAGGCCATGTCATAGCTACAAAGCCGTTAATCACCATACCCAGTGATACAGTCAACATCAGCGCCGCAATCACCGGCTGACCGATCAGGGGCTTCAATGTAAAATGTTCGATAATAAACGCCAGTACAAATGCCAGGATGATGATACCGACGATCATGGCAGGGATAGCTATTGATTCCATACCATTCTCGCTGAAAAAGGTGACGATGCCCCATGCAGCAAATGCACCAAGGGCAGTCATGTCTCCCTGGGCAAAGTTAAACACGCCCGACGCTTTTACTATTAGAACTATACCAAGGGCCAGTAAGGCATATATACCACCTATTAACAGACCGGAGAGAACTAATTGCAGAAAAAACATTATATCCATATCGTTACACACTTCTTATATTTACTGTAGTTATGATTTTTCTAATGGTACCGTCCCGGTATTTGACTTCAGCTTCAGTATCAACCGCTTCCTTGCCTGCGTAGGCAGCTTCTACAAGATTTGCATAACGCTGCTCGATAAAAGACCGCTGAACTTTTCTGGTCCTGGTCAACTCGCCTTCATCAGCATCGAATTCCTTATAGAGTATCAAGTATTTTTGGATCTGGGCGGCTTTCGGCAGCACCTTATTAACCCTTATAATATCAGGCTCAATAAGCTTATATACCTCCCCTCTTTGTGACAGGTCGGTCAGAGTTGTATAAGGTATCCTGTTCTTCTCCGCCCAACGGCCCACAGATTCAAAGTCTATAACCACGATGGCAAAAATATAATCCTTATGCTCATCACCAATGGCCACGCAATCTTTAATATACGGGCTGAATTTCAGAGCATTGGCGATGTATGTTGGAGAGTACTTGCTGCCGTCTTTCAGCGTAAGCATATCTTTCACGCGGTCATATATAACAAGCTGTCCGTAA
>JAPLHL010000184.1 GCA_026389655.1 Chloroflexota bacterium | reverse complement strand
GATACGAAAAGGCCAAATCTCAATAACGAATTTGCCTGATATTGTAAAAAACGTCAAAAAAATGTAAAATTCCATGGTGTTTTTTATACGGAGTTTTTATTCGGATAGTTAAAGATGCGCGTATGTTTACTGAGCTATAGGGCATATAAATACTCGGGTGGCCAGGGGATATACGTCCGGTATCTCAGTCAGGCTCTTCAGAAACTGGGGCATGAAGTGGACGTTGTGGCGGGGCCTCCGTATCCTGATCTGGTAGAAGGTATTAAGTTAATTAAGCTGCCCAGCCTTGATCTTTACCGGTTTTCCGAAAGCAGGCGCTTTTTTATTAATCCACTGTGGCTGAATACTTGGCCGAATGTTGTTGAATGGATTGGGGAATGCGGCGGTTTCTTTACTGAACCTGCTGCATTCGGAATGCGTGCTTACAATATGTTCCGGCAAAATGGCCACTTGGGAAAATATGATATCGTGCACGATAACCAGTGCATAACAGAGGGGATTCTCAAGATTAAGCAAATGGGTAAGCCTATGGTTATTACCATTCATCACCCCATAACTATTGATCGCCAGCTTGCTGTAAACGCCTCCCACTCTTTCATAAATAAAATGGGCATTCGGCGTTGGTACGCTTTTGTCGATACTCAGATTAAGGTGGCCGGCCGGCTATCGCATTTCATCACGGATTCAAAGCATGCTTTGAGCGAGATAACCGAAAGTTTCAACTTGCCTGCCGATAAGTTTAAGATCATTTATTGTGGCGTAGATCAGGATATCTTCAGAGAAGAGCCGGGAGCTGTTCGTCCGGACAACCGTATACTTGTCATCAATAGCGGGGACACGCCTTTGAAGGGCTTGAAATATCTGCTCGAAGCTGTGGCCGAGATCCGTAAGACAAGGAATGTCGAGCTTGTAATCGTAGGGGAGCCTTTGCGGAAAGGTTATACTGAAGGGGTTATCGAGGATTTGGGATTGGGTGATTGCGTTAAATACACAGGCAAAATAGATACGGATGAATTGGTCCGTTATTATTCATCAGCGACAATGTTGGTGGTGCCTTCAATCTACGAGGGTTTCGGGCTGCCGGCTGCTGAAGCAATGTCCTGTGGAACACCCGTGATTTCAACTACAGCTGGCGCCTTACCGGAAGTGGTGGGTGATGCCGGTATTTTAATTCCCCCGGGTGATACGCGAGCTATTGTAGAGGCTGTAACGGGCCTTCTTGACAATGATAATAAACGGAAATCAATGGGGGTGAGTGGAAAGGAGAGGGTCGCAAGGCTGTTTAACTGGGATAGTGCAGCTAAACAGACCGCGGATTACTACAGGGAAGCTATTGAAGCGCAGGCGCAGGTAAAGACGGGGTGAAACATGTACGCGGATGACATTACTGAACCTACCTCTTATAGCATCGATAATATGTTGTCCGACTGGTTTCTAAAACCTACCCTGGAAGGTATTGTAGGTTTGCAGGAGAAGCAGGGTTCTGTCCCTGAACTGCAAGGCGGTATCGTCGAGCCGTGGACCCATGTAGAATGTGCCATGGCCATCGATGTAGGCGACTATCACGACGAGGCGGAACGGGCTTACGAGTGGCTTGCCAATGTCCAGCTTCCGGATGGCAGTTGGTACGCCAATTATCAGAATGGCCTTCCCAGGGAGCAATATAAAGTATCACATGCCATTTCATATATTGCGGTCGGTGTTTGGCATCATTATCTGGTTACCGGCAATACCAAATTTGTGAGAGACATGTGGCCAAGTGTACGGTCTGCTATCAACTGCATCCTCAATATGCGCGGCCCTGACGGTGAAATATATTGGGCCAGGGATGTGAAGGGTGAGTTATGTCCCCCCGCACTGGTAACGAGCTGCAGCTCGTCTTACCTTAGTATAAACTGCGCCTTGAAGCTGGCCGATCTTTTGGGGGAAGATCATCATGAGTGGATGATCGCCAATGAACGTTTACGTAATGCAATATTGAAAATGCCGTTGCCTTATGATACTCCTGCCGATGGGGCAAGTAATTCTGCATTTGCCATGGATTGGTATTATCCTGCACTATGCAGCGTAATCCATGGTCAGGAAGCCGTAAACAGGATTTATGACAGTTGGGATAAATTTATTGTTCATGGCAAAGGATCCGTATGTAACCTGGGGAAAACATGGGTCACTGCCGCTGAGACCAGCGAGCTTGCCATATCGTTAGCAGTTCATGGCCAATACAAGCAGTCGGCCGTTGTCTATAATTGGATTCATCATATGAGGGATGAAGATGGTTCCTACTGGTATGGAGTTGCCTACCCGGAAAATGAAATCTGGCCTCTTGAAAAGCCCTCATGGACTTCGGCGGCTGTGGTGTTGGCGGCAGACATGCTGAGGCCTGAATCACCGACCAGCCTGCTGTTAGAACATAACAGCATGGCGCTTCTTTAGTATACCGAGAGAATTGACCATCGGCAGTTCATCGAATTGTGAACTTGCGACTGCCTTCTTATAAACTTCGTACGGGGCTTGTCCTCCTTTTGCCGGATCCAGGTAGATGTCGTGAAAGATAAGGTACCCGCCGGGTACCAGGTGTTCGTTCCAGCAAAGATAGTCGGTAAGAGCGGCTTCATAGCTGTGGCCCCCATCGATGAAAACAAGCCCGAGAGGCGTTGTCCAGTTTCTGGCAGCAACTTTCGACCATGTAACCATAGGGACAACTGTGTTTTCCAGTTCTGCCTTTCTCAAAGTCTCTCTTAATAGAGGGAAGCTGTCTATCTCTCCTTTCCTCTCATCATATATCTCAGGATCGAAATATAACTGGCCGGGCTGCTGTTCTTCTGACCCTAAATGGTGATCGATGGTAAAGAGCGTTACACCCTTTATCTTGCATGCTGTGCCTAAATAGACAGCGGATTTGCCGCAAAAACTGCCTATCTCCAGACACGGCCCCTGAGAAGCTGCCTCAAGCGCAAGATTATAAAGGGCTTCCCCTTCATCTTCCGCCAGGAATCCCTTGACCTGCGCCGCCAGCGCCGCCATGGTTTTATAATTGTCGTTCTTCATTTCTTTCATATTTCAATCAAGCCTGCGAAAATCATAGGGACGGGACCTTCAGGCCTGTCCGCTTTTTCGTAAAGCAACGCACCTGCATACTGATTAATAGCGCCTGCTGCTTATGAAGATATAGGCGAGGATCACAAATAGCAACACCGCGATAACGAGGATAATGATCCAGATCCATAAACTGGATAGCGCTGGAAATGCGCCGGAATTGATAGCAGACAGCAGCGTATTTTGCGGCGTTGTCATATTTTCCGATAGGGTGAAGGTGCCCACCGGGCTGGTGTCACCCGGCACGGGCGTGTAAGCCCTTACCTGCCAGAAATAGGGTTTAGAGAGCTTCAGCTTGTTCTCATATTCATAGGCAGTTGATTGAGTGATGACCCTTACGACAACGTCGCTGAGCTGTGCGTCATTGGCCAGCACAAACTCATATTTTTTAGCGCCTTCCACGGGTCCCCAGCTGAAGCGGATAGGCGGTTTACAGTTGCCGCATATGCCGTCAACCGGCGTAAGGAGAGTGGGTCCCATATAGTCTGAGGTGACGCGGAACCCCGGTTTTACAGAGAAAAAGAGCGTTGGGGACCACGGGCTGTGAATTGGAGTCTGCATTATTGACCTCGAGCCGCGTACCTTCCAGTAATAAGAGCGGCCCGCTTCAAGCACCCCCGGTGAGATCCAGCATGATGGGCTTTCCTGGTCAGCAGGGATGACTATCCATGCGCCTGTGCGGTTATCCGTCGGCGTTATCATCCATGTGCCGGTAGCATTATCCGCTGGCGTTAATATCGGTACCTGGCGTCCAAGCAATAAAGTGAAATTGGCGTCCTTGGCGATCAGCACGTCGTAGCCAAAGATGTCCTTGAGCGGCCTCCACTTGAAATCGATCTGGTGCGCCCTCCCCGATGACGGGTCTGGCCCTATAAAGCCGCCGAGTGGTGGTGCGGTGGGCCAGGGACCCAGCTTGGCCACTGAATCGATATACGCCCACAGACAGCCATGTTTAGCGCTGAAATTATAATCCTTGTCGTCGATT
>JAPLHL010000357.1 GCA_026389655.1 Chloroflexota bacterium | reverse complement strand
ATAGGCCAATTCGGACGCAGTTTACGGAGTTTCGACCTGGAAAAGCAAGATAAAGGGTCCGGTCTGCTGGCATCGTCAAAGGTCTATGGTTTCCCTGATGGAACTGGTTGGCCTGATTCCAACGCGGTGGATTCTGATGGAAATATATATCAGGCTATGTCGGGTGGAGGCAGGGTCATTATTGTAAGCCCACAGGGTAAAGCCCTGGCACAGGTAATCCTTCCGCCTGAATATGCCGATAAATTTAAGGGAACTACAAATGTAACCTTTCAGCCAGGCACTGATCAGGCGTTTCTCACAGCTTCGGGAGACGGAGGCGGAGCAATCTTCACATTCAAGGCACCGGCCAAAGGCAAGATTTTGTATTCGCATCAATAGGTTGTGCCTGAGGGCTGGGTTAGCCAGAGGCTTTTTGGGGCATTCCTCCGTCAAGTGGACCGATCGCCATTTTGACCATGTAATGGCCACATGTTAGGTCTATGGCGAAAGAAGGCAAGCGGTTACCGCCTTTTAGCCAGCTTGCTTTGGGAACACGAGGTCTATAACATCACTCGGATAAGGTGTAAGTCTTAGAAAAAGTTCTTGCTTTTATCCGATACGGTCTTCCAAGCAGTTAACAAAAGCCTGAATTGTTCAATTGCTAAATGTGGCCTAACCGGCCAGTTTGAAACATAGTGAAAAAGTTCTGTCTATTGTACACTTAGGTCCACCAAAGAACCTGAAACGATACCCATTCTGGACAGATTCCGAACTGACTGTCTATCGGCCATGGAAACTATTGACTTGGATTTTCCTTGCCTACTAATAACCTTACATCAAGCGGTGTACCCTTTCTCTCTTCAAGAACTACTGACCTAGCATTATTGGGGCACATAACCTCGCATATACCACATCCCATACATTTATCCCAGTCCAAAATGCTTATCTGGTCCTTTATGGAAAGAGCGTTAAACGGGCAGGCGTTGACGCAGATGCCACAACCCTTGCAAAGATTTTCATCCAGTTGGGCAATATATCCAGAAGATGCCATCACCGGATTACCATACTTCATCATAAATTCAACACCGAGACAGCAGCACTTACAGCAATTACAGATGACATAGAAGCGGTCAATCAAGGCATCCTTAAACCAAGCTGTATGCATATGACCACGTTCGTGCTCCTTCCGCAGAAGTTCAATAGCTTCCACCTGTGTGAGTCGTCGGCTACTACTAGGATGATGCTCCAGAATAAAATCAGTAAAGGGCTTACCAACAACCATACATACTTGCGTTGGTTGGCATGCTTCACGGCGGTTATTCCTACAACCACACTCA
Organism: Chloroflexota bacterium; assembly: GCA_026389655.1. Lineage (GTDB taxonomy): Bacteria > Chloroflexota > Dehalococcoidia > GIF9 > UBA5629 > JAFGLP01. The sequence continues at coordinate 1,766 of JAPLHL010000357.1, read as the reverse complement.
GACACTACTACGTCCGGAGGGCCAGTAAGCACTATTTCACGCGCTAGAGTATATGGGATTATCTGTTCCAGATCCTGTAAAGGAATATCATGATTAAGCAATATTATAGACTCTGCGTTTTCCTGTGTAAGTACTTTTCCGTGGTAACTATTACGCAGCCATCTCATACCACGTGTGCCGAGACGAGGGTATATAAGATTTCTGAGTATGCCTAAATACTTAATTGTCCAACGGCCATAAATATATCCATGTATAGCACTAAGATTGAATATACGTCTTAACCCATTTGCCCGAAGCATTGCCCATGTCGACGGCCGTAACAAATGCCAGCGCTCACCGATTAGCCAAAAGGCCAGTGTTGTAATAAAGATTACTGCAATAACGATAGCTATAATAATCCATATCATCTCACTCGCCTCCTGATTGACAATGGCATGTTATGCCAACAAAGTAGCACATATCATAGTATTAAGGTCACTAATAGAGGATGCTTGCATATTGAACTGATATTGTCTTAGGCTGACACGACTACACCACATCTCCAAAATGTGCCTATCATCAGTAATACACCTGTTTAAATCGTAAAGCAATATATAGTGACTGTCAATGTTGTTAATAATCTTCAGTAAACAGAAACGCCGCTGTTTTAGCGGCGGCCTTCTTTTATTGCACGCATCTTTAAGATATATTTCATCCGCCGTTAAGTTTGATGAGAAACTACCAGTTGCTGAATCTCCGGAATAAACTGCTTCTTTTCAAACAGAAGTTCGGGAACTGTCCACAGTGGCCCACCAAGTAAGGCGATATAATTACCTTTCTGCCCATCCTACATTGACACTCAGGGCAAATAGACATAAGATAACTTCACTAACGAAACCACCGAATTTGGGGGAAGGTTTTAGGTTGTGGAGCCACAAATAGGTTTTTGCACCAATCCCGAAGTAAAACGGGTACCTGGTATATGCCGAATGACGAAGTAAATATAAAGGAGGTTGAGATGGCGACTGATACAGAAAAGTTGGCGAAGGATCTTATTGCAGCGATTAATTCCCAAGATGTGGACAAGGTACTTTCCTTCTTTACAGATGACTGTGTCTACGAGGATGTGGCTGTCGGAAAGGTCAACCGCGGCAAGCAGGAACTGAAGGCGTTCTTCACTGGTTGGTACGTCTTTTCCCGTGACTTGAAGTTTGAGCTGACATCTCAGTTCAGTGCCGGTGACTGGGGAGCCACGGAGTGGATAATGAGCGGTATTCACACCGGTGACGTTCTTGGAATACCAGCCACCAACAAGAGGTTCTCGGTGAGGGGTGTTTCAATCACGGAACTGGGCATGGGCAGGATTCGTCGAAACTCCGACTACTGGAATCTAGCTACGTTCCTGCAACAGATTGGCATACTGCCTGCAACCCCTACGGAATGAGTTGGCAGCTTGATGATGCGGCTAATAATGAAACGCTGATGTGAGCCATTGCTGAAGCGCTGGAATCAGCCCTCTACTCTCAAACAGGAGTTCGGGAACTGTCCATAATGCCCCACCACTCAGGTAATATTATTACCTAACTCTAGCTTCAATTAAAACTAGCGTAAAGCTATACTGTCACCTGCCGAACCTAGCTGGGGATTCTGCCGTAATAGCATCTCAATTGAGCACTAGTCACTCCGAATATACAATAACCGCAGTCTATGCAGCGGGACTCGGTCTGTTTGCCACTTAAAAACTTGGATACAATATTCGGTTCGATTATAAATGGACGGCACATCGA
>JAPLHL010000163.1 GCA_026389655.1 Chloroflexota bacterium | reverse complement strand
ATAGGGGGCATGAGCTGCCAGTCATGTGCCTCCAATATTGAATCAGCGGTTGGCGCACTGCCGGGCGTTGGGAAGGTAGTGGTCAATTTCGCCGCGGGCAGTGCCGGTGTGGAATATGCCCCGGAAATCACTTCTCTGAGTGAAATCAGGAAAATCGTCCATGAACTCGGCTACGAAGTGGTGGAAAAAGTTGAGGGACAGGAAGCGCTGGACAGGGAAAGGGAAGCAAGACAGAAGGAAATTCGCCGTCAGCTTATTTACTTAATAATCTCCGGTACACTTGGCACACTGGTCATGATAGGTATGCTGCAGCCCTACTGGATTTTTCCTCAATTCATCCCTGAGTGGCTAAATAATAAAGTCGTACTATTCTTCCTGACAACGCCGGTCGTGCTTATCCCCGGCCGCCAATTCTTCGTCAACAGTTTTAACGGACTGCGGCACGGAGTTACTGATATGAATTTGCTCTATGCTACCGGTATCGGGGCGGCTTACGGTATAGCTGTAATAAATACATTCTGGCCCGATGCCGGTTTCGGAGGAAAAGACGCCACCTTCTACGAAGCGGCGGCCCTGCTGACAGCATTCATAATCCTCGGCCGATACCTGGAAGCCGTAACACGCGGCCGTACCTCCGAAGCAATACGAAGGCTCATGAAACTGCAACCCAGGACTGCACACGTTGTCAGGGAAGATCAGGAGATAGAAGTACCGGCTGAAGAAGTCCAGATCAACGATTTAATCGTAGTGCGGCCAGGTGAGTCCATACCCGTAGATGGAACGGTAGTGGAAGGCTACTCTTCCGTCGACCAATCCATGATTACCGGCGAGAGCATCCCCATCGAAAAGAAGATAGGCGATGAGGTAATAGGCGGAACCATAAATAAAACCGGCGCTTTCAAGTTCCGGGCAACCAGGGTAGGCCGGGATACCGCCCTGTCCCAGATAATCACATTGGTGGAGGAGGCGCAAACCACCAAGGCTCCCATCCAGAGAATTGCCGACAAAGTAGCAGGAAGATTCATATTAGGCGTCCATATTCTGTCCCTTATCACATTCCTGTTCTGGTTCTTTATCGGGTTTTCACTTTGGTTCACGCCGGACAGCCGCATGATGCTAACCCCCTATTCTCTGAACCTGGTCGGTTCTTTTGGCTTTGCTTTGCTGGTTTCAGTGACAGTGCTGGTTATATCCTGTCCCTGTGCTCTCGGGCTGGCCACACCCAGCGCCATAATGGCCGGCACAGGCAAGGGTGCAGAGTACGGCATCCTGTTCAAAGGCGCCGACGCTATGGAGACAGCCTCTAAAGTTAAAGCTGTTATCTTCGATAAGACCGGCACACTGACTAAAGGGGAGCCATCGGTTACAGATGTGATTGCCTTAAACGGCGACGAGAAAGAAGTATTACACCTGGCGGGAGTGACCGAGAAGAACTCCGAGCACCCGTTAGGGGCAGCTATCGTGGCAGGCGCACGTGATAGAGGTATCGAACTTGAGGACGCCGACGACTTCGATGCCATCCCCGGGCAGGGCGTATTTGCCAGTTTAAAAGAGAGGAATATTTTACTGGGCAACCGGAGGCTCATGCAGGAGCAGGAGATTTCGATTGAGCAGCTTATCCCTGCGGCCGAACGGCTTGAGCATGAAGGAAAGACGGCAATGTTCCTGGCAGTGGATGGCAAAGCTCTCGGTATCGTGGCTGTAGCGGACACCCTGAAGGAGACTTCGATCCGCGCAATTGAAGAGCTTCACAGGATGAATATCGAGGTGGCCATGATCACCGGCGATAACCTGCGGACTGCAGAAGCAATAGCAAAACAGGTGGGCATCGACCGCGTACTTGCGGAGGTTTTGCCCCAGGATAAGGCAAACGAAATAAAGAAGCTGCAGCAAGAGGGCAAAATAGTAGCGATGGTAGGCGACGGTATCAACGA
>JAPLHL010000093.1 GCA_026389655.1 Chloroflexota bacterium | reverse complement strand
TTACTCGACTTGATTTCTGCTGTCGCATCAAACTTCTTCATAAGAGGATTGGCTTCCATATTGCTTTTTGCTGCTTTCGACAAATCTGCGGCGGCAGGAACCACCAGAATAAATAGAGTGTCAGATGTCTGACCTTGGTCTGCAGCAGCCGCGAAGACATAAGCTCCAGCGTCTATAGTGATCCATGATTTGGGATATTTTATCGAAAATCCGTATTTATCATTAGTGTATGTAGTAGCTTCATATGAGGTCTTTACTTCGGGCGCAGCTGCCGGTGTGGTAGTAGTGGCAGGCGGTGCCTGCGGGGTAGCAGTTGACGCGGGCGGAGTTGTAGCAGCCGGGGTAGTTGTAGTTGGGGGTGTAGTAGTAGCCGGTTTGGCTGCCGGTGCGCATGACATAGCAACTACTGAAAGTACCAGGACAAGAATTGTTACGATGACTAATGCTTTGTCTTTGAACACTTTTAGGGCCTCCTCCTTAATAAATTTATCGACTTTGCATTACATGCATCTTTCCATGGCTCCGCAGCCACCAATGTACGTTTTTCCTCTTCTGTGTAGTTATCCTTTGGTACTTAAGCCACCTTGATTTTATTCATAATCTGTTAGAGCACTAATACAGCTGGACCTGATAATAACTAATTAGTCAGTTGACTGACTAATATAGTATGATATGTCTTAGTGTTTGTCAATTTAAATTGGAGGGATCCACTATAAGGGTTTATATAAAACTCGACGGTGCTTCAGCTAAGGGACGTAGAAGAAGATACACAGACCTATGATCTTTATTATGAAAAACAGAAATATAAGACCTTTGTGGGTGAAAATCGAAACCAAAGTTAGGTAATGATATCGCCTAACTTGGTGGGCCATTCTGGACAGTTCCCAAACTCCTGTTTGAGAGTAAGAAACTTATTCCAGCTATAAAGAATGTGCTTATATTGCCATTTTAAGAATGTGATATAAAATCCTATAATTCACATAGTAGTATGTATATGTTAAACCACTGACTGGTGACAAGGAGTACCATGGAATATCAGCAATCTGTTATCAAACTAATAAAAATAAGAAAATCATGCAGAACGTATGATGGAAAAGCTGTTGAAAAAATAACCCTTCAAAAATTGATCGATTATGCTACACAAATTAACGAAAAAGCAAAAATAAAAGTTAGGTTTACATTGGTCAATAATAATAATTTAGAGGGTAAACTAGGGACCTATGGGAACATTTCAGGTGCCAAATCATTTTTTGTTGGTATTTTGCATAAGGAAGAAAAGGATGCTACTGAGTTCGGATATTTATTCGAAAAAATTATCCTCTTTGCTACAGATTTGGGACTACAGACTTGCTGGCTTGGCGGAGGTTTTAATAGGCGTGATTTTAAACAAAATGCGAATATACTTGAAAATGAATTTATACCTATTGTTTCTCCGGTAGGTATTAAAAAAGAAACCCCAAGGCTTATTGAGTCAGTACTGAGAATTGCTGTTGGCGCAGATCAACGAAAACCGTGGAGCGAACTTATTTTTAAAGGAAATGCAGCTGTCCCCCTTAGCGAAAGCGATGCAGGCCCATATGCGATTCCACTGGAAATGGTGCGACTTGCCCCTTCTGCCTCAAATAAACAACCATGGAGAATTATAAAGGATAATAATGCCTTGCACTTTTACCTTTGCAGGACAAGAAGCTACGGTGTTTCAAATTACGATATGCAAAAAAATGATATTGGAATAGCAAAATGCCACTTTGAATTATCTGCAATCGAATTAGGTTTAACAGGCAAATGGCAACAAATAGCAAATATTAACGCGCTTGATGATTGGGAATATATTACTTCTTGGATATGATTATAGTGATCAGTATCAAGGCCACTTAGAATCCAACCGCAAGTTAATGAATTAATAATCAAAATAAAGGTAACTATATTACCTGAGTGAAATGGTGGGCCACTGGGGACAGTTTCCGAACTCTTATTTGAGAGTAATAAGCTCATTCCAGCGCTCCATCAATTGCTGATGGCATATACCACTCAGCAAAGTACCATGAATGGGATTCCCATACCTATAACGGCATTAAATATAAGTCCATCCATGGAATTTCAAAATGTGCGACTGGTGTCAAGGAAGATCGCTTGATTTAGAATCAAAATATTTATTTCTGAAATAGCATCCAATCCAGCTTACCAAGAGTAGCAAAGCGATGCCGATACAGATAGCGCCTATATCCAAATATTTTATCTTGAGCAGTTGGCTAATCAATCCCGCACCACCACCGCCAATAATGGCTGCTATAGCGCCTGCCGATGTTAGCTTTAATTTATCGTGGAAAAACCCGAAGATAATCAAAGGTATTACTCCCGATGAGAATATAGTGTATGCAAATAATAAAGAACTAATAATACCTTTAAGATACAGAGCCACTAAAAGAGAAGATATTCCCATAACGATTACAACTATACGAGATGTGAATAATAGTTGTTTTTCCTGAAGACCTGGTATAAAGTGATGTATGATATCTTCAGTAACAATCGTGCTTGCACTTAGCAGAAGGCTCGATGACGTGACAGCGCATAAAAGCGAACCTAATACGAGCCCTCCAAGTATTGGCGGCATAGCCTGTTGAATTACTGTCGGAAATGCCGCTTCGGGAGATATCCCCGGGAACAGCACCGCCGCGCTCATACCGATTATTACAACTGCGAATGCAAGCGGTACAAGCAACGCGGCTGCCCAGAAGGTCGATCGTTGAGCAGTAGTACCATCTTTTGCAGATAATAAACGTGAATATATGTCAGGTCCAACGACGTATACCAATCCGACTAAAAGTAATAATTTTATTAAATCATAATATCCGAAATTTTCAGCTAGAGGGAATGACATAAAATCGGAAGGCACCTGCGAAAATAAAGCGCCAAGTCCTCCAACTTTAGTGAGAATAAATATAAATCCTCCGCCAATACCAAGGATGATGATAATAGTCTGAATAACATCGGTACGAACCGCCGCCCATTGGCCACCAATCACTGTAAACAACACAAATGCTGCCGTTGTAATCAGCATCCACAATTCAGGGCTGCCCATGCCTACAACCGACATGATTTTGCCTGCAGCAAGTATTTGTCCGCCTATTACACCTAACCAGGCAATGGGAATAAGAAAAGATACAGCAAGACCGACAACGGGACCGTATTGCTTGGCGGCTATTCCTGACAGTGTATAGCAACCGGTGTCACGGACTCTTTTCGCGATAAATATACCCAGAATCACAAGCCCGATGGTGCCAGGTAATAACCACCACATACCGGTAAGGCCGCGACTATATCCAAGCCCGGCCATACCTAATGTCGCCGAGGCACCGATAATGGTAGCAAACAAGGACATAGAAATATTTACAGTCGAGCCTTTATGCCCCATGACATAATAATTCTGTGTATCACCTGCCTTTTTTCGTGTAAAAAAACCAGGTATTGTCATTATGAGAAAGAAAGCGAGAATTACTATAAGTTCCAACATCTATTATTTCCCATCCTTTATCATATAATTGTCTGTGCATTAAAATAATTATAAATTACCCATTATTGGTTTGTAACAATTCATACTTTAATGCCGATGGTTTGGAATGGTGGGCCATTCTAAACAGTTCCCGAACTCTTGTTTGAGAGTAAGAAACTTTTTCCAGCGCTCTATCAAGTTGCTTTTTCCCAGATTATCCTCATAGTTTCAAGTAACTCGACGGCATTGATAGTGGCATCGGCGTTTGGTCTAGTTTTTGGGAGACGGTCCCGATGGACCGCACGATTAATGGCAAGGCTTTCAAGGTATTGAACATTATCGATGAATATACGCTGGAGCGCCTGGCAACCCTAGTTAATCGGAAGATTAAGGCAGATGACGTCATCGACCAGCTTTTCAACCTGTTTGTTTTCAGAAGCATTCCGGAGCATATCCGTTCCGGCAACGGGCCGGAGTTTACGGCGCGGGTGGTTAGGAAATGGCTGGCCGGCTTGGGAGTTTAGAGCGTCGTTGTATTTGTTATCTATTGTTTATTATATTAGTTATCTCATCCGCTGCTTTAGCAGCCTCAGGTATAGGGTATAGCGGGAAATCATGGTTCATCTTTGGGTATTCAAAATAATTGATCTTTACGCCCTGTGCTGCTGCCATATCTCTAAATTTGCGCGCATCCGGCAAAAACAACTCATGCGTACCGACAAACAAGGTAATGCTCCCAAGTCCTTTGATTTGTCCATTAATGGGAGACAACAAATAGTTGTTTAGATCCGAGTCCCCTGCCCAGATCTTCCCTATTTCGGCCAAGCCATAGGCACCCAGCATCGGATCATCTTTCTCTAAAGCTGGAATATCAGGATTGTTCATGGTAATGTCCAGCCAGGGCGACAGCAGTATGATGTTGCCAGGCTGAGGCAGCCCTTTTTCGAGCAACATCTGGGTAAAGGCAAGACAGAGCCCACCACCCGTAGAATCCCCCAAGACTGTGATATTCACGGGGCTGGTCTTTGTTATAAGGTTTTCATAGATGGGGAGCAGCCTGTCAAACGTTTCCCCGTATTGATGATTGGGGGCCTTTGGATAGATAGGAAAGATAACTGTGGCACTTGTATTTCTGGCTAATTTATCAATAAATATCCACTGCTCATTCGATGGCTGGTTAACATATGCTCCACCATGTAGATACAGGATCTGTTTTTTAGCTGTCTGCCCATTTCGATTGATAAAGAAAACTTGCATTCCCTCCATTGTTTCCATGGATACGTCAGATTTCAGCTTCAAATCAGCGGGAAAATTATAGGGTTTCGCATTTTCAACTCGTTTTATTTCCATGAATTCTGCGAATTTTACTTTATCTACATACTTCTCTTTGCCGCCTTTTATCCTCAAATAGTATTCAGCCAGTTTACTTTCTATGCTTTGACCTTCGACTTTTGTGACATACAAGTAAAACGTGCCAAGGCTGATTAAAAT
>JAPLHL010000407.1 GCA_026389655.1 Chloroflexota bacterium | reverse complement strand
AGCACAAGCACCTTCAATACATCGGGCGGAGGCGCTCTTTCGGTATCGACCGGCGCAGAATCCGAGGTCAGTTCAAATTCGGCTACAATCGTCGGGTACCTGGATTCGCTGGGAGGCTACCGTAACGCATACGTGTGGTTTGAATGGGGAACGACCCGGTCATACGGGCAGACAACACCCATGCAGACAACATACAGCCCGGGCATGTTTAATTACATACTTCGCGGGCTGAATCCGGGCACTACCTATCATTTCCGGGCGCTGGCCGTGCCTTCCGCGGCCGGAGGTGTGACCGCAACCGGAATGGACAGCATGTTCACGACCACTTATGCGCCGGCAATGCAGGTGAGCACAAATTCCGCTGCCAACGTCGCGGCGACTTCAGCCACTTTCAACGGGGTACTAACTACCATGGGTTCAAGTAAAAACGTATATGTATGGTTCGAATACGGCACTGACACTACATTCGGGACCACTACCCCGCAACAAGCGCTAAGTTACCCCGGAAATTTCAGCGCCGTGGTGAACGGCCTGGCAGCCGGCCGGACTTATTATTATCGTGCCGCTGCTTTCGCCAACGGTGTTAACGTGTACGGGTCATCGAGTGTTTTCCGCACCGGTTCAGCATCACCTGTTTCCATTTCCACCAATTCCGCCAGTTCCGTCAGCACCAATGCGGCGACATTTAACGCCTATGTCAACTCCATCGGGACGCTACCCTCGGTGCAAGTCTGGTTCAAATGGGGCAATACACCCGATGCCTCTAATATAACAGCTTACCAGACGATTTCATCTATACAGGGCGTATCCGCCCAGGTCACCGGTCTCACATCCGGAACGGACTACTATTTCCAGGCCATGGCGCAAGCCCCGGACGGTACCAAAGTCTACGGCGTACAGCAGGTATTCACTACGGTAGGCAACTCCAATATAGGGGTGTCCACCGCCCCTGCCACAGGCATTTCGGGCTCCACGGCCGTACTTAACGGCATCCTCGGAAACCTGGGCAATACTTCAAGAGCACAGGTATGGTTCGAATATGGTACTACGGCTGATTTCGGTAACTCCACGGAACAGCAGACCCTGGATTACCCGGGCCAGTTCAGTTCAACCATTACCGGCCTGGCGCCGGGCAGAACCTACTATTACCGGGCCGTAGCGTTGAATCCCACGGCCGGCGGGCGCTCCGTCCACAGTCCCGCATCATCCTTCGTCACTTCAGGCAGCGGACCGGGACCCGCTCCGCAATCTGATACTATACCGATGTTCGTATGGCTGATCGGCGGGGGCTTCCTCATAGTTATAATAATCCTGATCATGCTGCTGGCCAGCCGGAGATAAGAGGCGATGTTCAATAGAATTGAGAGCTTCGTGGAAGAGAATTTGAACCCCTTATACAGGGCGCACTATGCACTCTGGATTTACTGGTGGCCGGTCTGGAGGAGCGCCTATTCCGGATCGCAAATACGTAAGTACTGGGACAAGTTTGGGCTGGTAAAACCGGGGCAATCCTTCCTCGATTATGGCTGCGGCACGGGTTGTTTTTCTCTTCCCGCAGCAAAAATTGTGCAAAATGCGGGAACCGTATACGCACTTGACTGTTTTCCACGCCAGTTGGAAATAACGAAAAAACGTGCGCACAAGGCAGGACTGGCCAACATAGTAACCATGCTTTCGGACGAAAAAGTTCAGCTTGATGACGGGAGCGTGGATGTAGTCTGGATGTGCGATGTTTTTCATGAACTCATGCAAAAACGCCAGGTGCTGGAGGAACTGCACAGGGTACTTAAACCTTCAGGGATACTGGCCATATACGATGACTGGACCGACAAAGTCCCGGCCTTCACCGAGGGCCTGTTTGTCGAGGACAGCAGGGACAGAAAAATAATCCTACTCAAGCCCATTTCTTGACCCGCCCGTGTATTTTCCCGGACCTTGCTGAAACCATGATAACAATAGTCTGATGCGCTGGGTTTTACTGTTTGAGAAATTGCCGGCCACAGTAGCTACATCATAGCAGGGATGCTATAATAGCTAATCGAACTTACCCCGGTAGACAATAAAATGGCAAAAGTATTTTTTATCGATGTAACCAACCGGGACGGTGTCCAGACTGCCAGGTTGAGCCTCTCCAAGCTCCAAAAAACTATGATTAATATTTATCTTAATGAGTTTGGAGTATTTCAATCTGAGTTCGGTTTCCCCACTACTTCACATGAGACCAACTACCTGCGCGCCAACCTTGAGCTTGCGCGCAAGGGTGTACTTAAACCCATACGCCTGAGCGGATGGATCAGGGCAACCACAGAAGATGTAGAAAAAACATTTGAGATGGTGCCCGAGATCCAATACCTGAACATATCCATCTCCACGTCCGATCAGATGATCCAGGGGAAATTCAAGGGAAGAAAATCACGTGTAGACGTACTGGAGCAAATGGTCGATGCGGTAAAGGTTGCTAAAAAATTGGGATGTAAATCCATCGGAGTCAATGCCGAGGACGCCTCAAGGACCAGCATTACTTTCCTGATAGACTTTGCCAGGGAAGCAAAGGAAGCGGGCGCCTCAAGGTTCCGCTACTGCGACACCCTGGGATTCGACGACCCGTTCACAATATACGAGACAATCGGCAAAGTAGCTGCTGAAGCGGCCATACCGGTTGAGATACACTGCCATGGCGACCTGGGGATGGCAGTGGCCAACTCCATAGCAGGAGCCAAGGCTACCATAGATGCCGGGCAGGACGCCTATATCAACACTACAGTGAACGGAATTGGAGAACGGGCGGGAAACGCCGACCTCTTATCATGCGTACTGGCCCTGACGAAATCCAGCGGCTTCGCCGGGAAATATGAACTGGGGCGGAAGGTCACCCTGAATAAGGCCTACAAGCTGGCCAAGTATGCCAGCTTTGCTTTCGGTGTGCCGATACCCATTAGCCAGCCGGGCGTTGGAGATAATGCCTTTGCGCATGCATCCGGCATCCATGCCGACGGGGTGTTAAAAGACCCTGAGAACTATGAGCTTTATAACTACGCGGAACTTGGCCGCGGGGAACCTGAGCTGGTTGAAACGGGACGCATGATCTGTTCCGGCGAGTACAGCGGCATATCCGGTTTCAGCCATTTAATGGGTAAAATGGAGGTCTCCTTTGCCAATGCCAGCGAGGCACGGAAGATACTCGAACTGGTCAGGTATGCAAATGTGGAAGCCCAGACACCGCTGACGGAAGAAGAGCTTCAGTTTATAGCTAAATACCCCGATATAACCAAGAAATTGCTGACGCTCACCCCGCTTGAATAACTTATTAATGCCCGGACCTCAATCAAGGGTAGTACACTCACGCATCAGCCATCACGCGTATGGAAACATCAACACAAGTAACTCACCTGCGGTAATACACAGGTCAATTCGACCAACTCAAAATTCAGCCGCCCGGAGGAGTGAGTAAATGACAAGGAAGCAAATCAATATACTGTTGTGGGTAATCCTGGCGGTTTTCGTCGTTTATAAAATAGCCCTGTGCTTTTTCCCACAAGCGCTGCCGGGTGCGGCTTTCGTACTTTCCGGCCTTCCATTTGTGTTTGCCTTAATCCACGGCGTATGCAACTACCGCTTCAGGGACATGCTGGTTTTCCTGGCGATTACGCTTGTAATAAGCAATTTATTGGAAAATTGCAGCATCCTCACCGGTTTTCCATTCGGGCACTATTACTATACCGATTATCTGGGGCCAAAATTATTCCTGGTGCCGGCATCGATCAGCCTGGCCTACTTTGGAATGGGATATTTATCCTGGATGCTTGCCAGGGTGATCCTTGGAAATGTTGAACAACGGATGTCCGGCCATTTCACCTACACTGTCCCGCTGCTTGCCGGCTTACTCATGGTCTCCTGGGACCTGACGTTTGACCCGATCGCTTCGACTATCTTACATTCCTGGATCTGGCAGCAGGGCGGGAGCTACTATGGGGTCCCCTTAAGCAATTTTATCGGCTGGTTTTTTACCGTCTATGTATTTTTCCAATTATTTGCGCTATACCTGAAAAGCCGCCCGAATTTATACGCCCGGGTAAAACCGGAGATATCAAAGGGATACTGGCTACAGGCAGCAATATTTTACGGTTTTACCGGAGTGGCAGCCTTGTTGTCGGCACTGATCCCTCAGCCAGTCGACACAGTTGCGGATGCAACCGGTAAGCTATGGAGCATGAAGGATATCGTCGTTACCTGCGGCCTGGTTGCCATCTTTACTATGATCGCTTTTACTTTCCTGAGCGTGGTAAAAATCACCGAGTTGCCGGCAGAAGGCAATAAGGTCGGAAAAAATAATTAATTAAATACCCGTTAATTTACCCACGCTGTGACAACCGGCAAGGCCGGCGGTCTTATTAAAAGAGCTCAAGCTTCGATTACTACACTGGGGTTATCACCCGCTGGTCCCGAGAAGAGGGCATATCCATTGCGACTTGCATTTTTGACCTCGTACATAGCGGCATCCGCTTTCTTTAACAGGGCTTCCCCATCCATGTCATTTGCAGAGCAGACCGCTACACCGATGCTGGTAGTGACATGCAGCACAATGTCACCCAGCACAATTGGTTCCGCAACTACATCGAGCGTCCTTCGCGCCACTTCCATAGCTTCCTCAACTTCTTTCAGGTCCGGCAGCAATAACACAAATTCATCTCCCCCAAGGCGGGCAGCCGTATCGCCCTTGCGGATAATGCCGGTCAGGCGGCTGGCAACATTTTGCAGCAGCTTATCCCCGGTCAAATGACCGTATTCATCGTTAATACCCTTGAAGTGGTCCAGGTCCATCACCATCACCGCCAGTTTTCTATTTTTCCGCACCGCCTGGGCCATAGCCACGTTTATCCGGTCGTGGAGCAGGGCACGGTTGGGCAATCCCGTTAAAAAATCATGAGCGGCCATATCCGCCAGCTTCCGCTCCAGCTTCTTATTTTCGGTAATATCGATCAGCAAGCCGGTAGTGCCTGCAATCTTGCCGTCTTTAAAAACCAGTCGGCTGGAGGTGCGGACGTACCTGATCTTGCCATCCTTCTCCAACATGCGGCACTCCCAGGGTTCCGTGCGGCCTGTCAACATATCGCCGTACCTTTTCATTAATTCAGGCAGGTCATCCGGATAAATAAATTGGGAAAAGGGCTGACCTGTTAATTCACTGGCTTTATATGAACCCATCCGTTCGACTGCCGGGCTTATATAAGTTACATTACCGTTGATATCCAGGGTATATATAATATCGTTAATATTCTCTACCAGGCCCCGGTATCTCTCTTCAGACTCGATCAGGGCTTCCTGCGCCAATTTGTGCTCCTCCACTTCAGCTTCAAGCTTTACATTTATTTCGGACAATTGCGTAGTGCGCTCACGGACCTGTCTTTCAAGGTCCTTCCTATATTTATCAAGCTCCAATTCGACTATCTTGCGGGCGGTGATATCCCAGAAAATGCCGAATACACCTATTATTATTCCGCCGCTATCCCTTACAGGAGTTATCACTGTCTGGATATAGTATTCTCTCCCATCCCTTATATAGCATTCCTCTGTGCTTTCTGTCTTCCCCGCATCCATGACCCTTAAGTCCTCAGCACGGTATCTGTCCGCCCTTTCTCTGGGGTATAAATCATAATCGGTTTTACCGGTTATATTGTCCGCACTGATATTAAAATCCGCCGCAAAGTTATCATTACATGAGACATAAACCAGGTCTTTGTTTTTATAAAATATTTTCTGCGGCAGGCTTTCAATCAAAGTCCGGTAAATATCATCACCCGCCGGTCCCGGGCGGTTGGTCCGGGTTTTCCTGGTAGTAGCTTTATGTTTCTCAGGATTTTCGGGCTTCTTAAGTTCCATGCCTTTCCTCAATTGACCGGGCTTTCCCGGTCGTAAGATTGTATCTTTATATCTATCTTGAATTCAGGCATAACAGCTTGCACAGGAGCGGGTGGTGTATGGGGAGGAGTCTAATATTAAACCGGGTAAAAACCTATACCGCTTTGTCGGTTTTATATTATACTATGCTCCATATCATTTGGCATCTTTGAGCTTACGGTCGGCCCAGAGAATTGCACGCCGGCGCTGCCGGGACCCCACTTCTATGGATTTTTCAGAGGGTCCCGGCAGAGGGTCACAATAAGCATCCACATTTCATCTTCCGACAACTTGCGCATTGAGATTTTTTTCGTCGAATTACGGTTCACTGTAAATTATCCCCCTTCGCTGGCAAGCGGCCGGCGCGGCAAAATTATTGCTTCAATTCACTTTGCGCTTGTTCGAAAGCAGTCTGTACTTCCTCTGTTGTCAGACTTAATGCCGTAGCAATTTTGGCATAAACACTTTTCATCATATCTGAAGAACCTGAGGGAGCCTGTCCCTGCTGACCGGACTGGCCTGAAGGCGGCTGACCCTGTCCAGACTGGCCTGAGGGCGGCTGACCCGACGGGGACGTCATGTTATCGGACCCGGAAGGACGGTTGGCCTTCATAGCGGCGTCAAAAGCAGTGGTCAGGTCGGTCTCAGAAACGCCAAGGATGGTCGCTGCCTTGGCGATGACTTTTTTCATGCCTTCCTGGCCCTGACCTGAGGGCTGCTGACCTGACGGCTGCTGGCCGGAAGTGGTTGTCTGCTGCTGTGTGGGCTGAGTGGTCTGCTGCTGCGTCTGCGCCGCGGGCGCCGCAGTCTGAGTGCTACTGCCGGAACTGCAGCCTGTCAGCAATATTCCCGACAGGATGGCTACCAGGGCAACGCACATAAAAGTTACTCTAATTATTTTTGACAATGACATTAACCTCCAAATTTATGATGATAATACTTTATCGACTAATTATTAGGTTATTATTAATTCCCGGACTAATAATTATTTAACAATGCGCTGTTAAGCTGATAGCAAGTTGACTCCTCCTCTCTTTTTAATAGAAGGTGCTTCCTCGTGCATTGGAAGCACCTTCTATCATTAATATGACGGGCAATTACCCTGGCCGATGGAACATACGATAGCTTCGATACCGCGGTGAGTATACCATGACGTCATGTACAACCCTTGTCAGATATGATATACTTGTAGCATGGATGCTGGTAAATGGGCTGGTTGGGGCATGCGTCAAATCATTGGCGGTTTGCTCACAGCGGGGGCGATTGCTTTGATTGTGGCGATAGTTGGATGGGTACAGTCTCAGCCCTGGTATCTTGTTATAAC
>JAPLHL010000498.1 GCA_026389655.1 Chloroflexota bacterium | reverse complement strand
AGGTCTTTGCTTGCTACTGCTGCTTGGCGGAGCACTCAGATATCAATCATCTATACAACCGGCAGATAATACAAGCCTCCAATTCTACAACGATAAGGGAATGGTGCAGGTGGATGGCAGCATCTCCGGTCCCCCGGAAGCCCGAAAAACATCCGTCGAGTTCAAGTTCTCAGCCAATTCAATTACGGTCGACAACCTGACATATCGATGCTGTGGAAATGTCCTTGTACACGCCCCTTTCTACAAACAACTTCGCTATGGAGATAAACTTCGAATAACAGGAAAACTCGAGAACCCGCCTCAATTCAATGAGTTCGATTACAAGCATTACTTATTCAACCAGGGTATTTATTCCATTATAAATTATCCTCGTCTTGAAATCCTCGAAAATGACAACGGGTTTTCACCACTCTCCTGGATTTACGATTTACGCTCCAGACTAGCAGACAGTCTGTCAGCCTGCCTGCCGGAGCCTCAGGGTTCACTGGCACAGGCGATACTTCTCGGTATAAGGGGGAACCTGCCTCAAGCGCTCTTGCAGTCATTTTATGCAACCGGCACAACCCACCTGATAGCTATTTCCGGCTTGAACCTGACAATTATCCTGGGAATGATGCTCCCCCTGACAATCCGCCTTTTTGGAAGGAGAAACCAGGTTTATATCTGGTTATCGTTGCTATTCATCTGGCTTTATACAATACTGACAGGATTGCCTCCCACGGTTGTACGCGCCACAATCATGGGCAGCGTATTCCTGATCGCAGAACTTTTAGGCAGGCAGCGTAACGCAGTGGCCGCCATGTCATTTGCAGGCGCCGTCATGGTGGCAATAGAACCCCGTGTTCTCTGGGACACCAGTTTCCAGCTCAGCTTCCTATCTATGCTCGGCCTGGTTTTAATTTCACCATATTTCATCCGGATGTTGAACTACGGCGCAAGATCAGATGCAAAGAGTTATATGCAGCCTATAAAAAGCGTCATTGTGACTACGTTCGCAGCGACAGCGGCGGCAATTATTGCCACCTTTCCCATAACCACTCTAAATTTTCGAACATTTTCACTTGTAGGGGCGCCGGCAACCTTTTTCGCTATGCCTTCATTTCCCGCCATCATATTAACCTCCATGCTGACTTCCTTTGCGGGCATAATATGGCAACCGGCCGGTATATTCTTCGGCTGGGTTGCATGGCTTTTCCTGAGTTATTTTGAACTGGTCGTAAACTTGTTTAGCGCAATACCTGTTTCATATATTACGAACATTAACCTGCAACCCTGGCAGGTAGCAGCATATTATTCTGCACTGGGCATCCTTCTGATCTCCGCAAAGAATAAACAAGCCGTCACCGGCTTTCTCAAGCAACTCTATAAAAAAGTCCAGGTTATTATATCCGCTTTTCGTACCATGTCGCTGAAACCATACATCTACTGGGTCCTGGGCTTGCTTATCATGGCAAATATTCTCCTATGGACGGCCTATGCAAGCACCCCGGACGGGAAACTACACGTCGACATCCTGGATGTCGGACAGGGAGAATCTATTCTGATCCGGACACCGGATGGACAAAATATACTTGTGGATACCGGACCCGATTCTATGTCAGCATGTAAATCACTGGGTGAAAAGCTACCTTTCTGGGACAGGAAGATCGACATGGTGATATTGACCCAGATGCAAGAGGACCACATCGCAGGTTCGTTCGAACTTCTGCGCAGGTACAACGTAAGCAAGATTGCATTATCACCTTTCCACATTGACTCAGCCCTTTCTCATGAGCTGTTAAAAACAATTCAAAAAACACAAGTAGAAACCGTCACTCTCTATGAAGGCAAGCAAATGAACCTGGGACATAACGTCTGGATTACAGTCTTGAACCCTCCCCAAAACCTTCATAAGGGGACCGACGATGATGCAAATAACAATTCTATTGTGTTAAGGCTTTCGTGGAACGATGTGAGCTTCCTTCTGACATCCGACATGGGCAAGGATGCAGAACGTTACTTGACTGCAGAAAGAGCAGATTTGCATAGCGACATATTGAAAGTAGGACACCATGGGAGCAAAGGCTCCACTTCCGACGAATTCCTCGCAATCGTAAACCCTTCAGCGGCAGTTATATCTTGTGGAGCAGTCAACCGGTTCGGGCATCCAAATAAGGAAGTGACTGACAGGCTGGAAAAGTGGGTTGGAAGCAGTAATGTATTTATTACAGCCACGCGGGGTACGGTGGAGTTCACAACTGACGGGCACAGGCTCTGGCGCCAGGTTGATAATATTTCCAAATAGCAAGCCGGGATGAACATTCATCAGCAAATTCAAGTATAATTGCATTAGATTTTGTTAGTTTACACATATTTAGAATATTCATCCGAAGGGATGTGGATAACTTCATGAGGAGGAATTAATGAAGGACCGGGTCATAATATTTATAGATGGTAGCAACCTTTACCATTCTTTAAAGAATAATTTTAAACGGGTTGATTTGAACTTCGCCGAGTTCACTAAAAAGCTGGTCGGGCAGCGGCACCTGATCAGGACATATTATTACAACGTATTGCAGGAACCCGTTCAAAGAACAGATGGCACAAGAGAACAACAGGACTTCCTGGAGACACTCCGAAAGACACAATACCTCGAACTCAGGCTGGGAACTACCAAGTTATCGCAGGGAATACCAGTCGAAAGGGGAATCGACGTAATGCTGGCTACCGACCTGCTTTATTTTGCCTCTAATAATTCTTATGATATTGCTATCCTTGTAAGCGGAGATTCCGACTTCGGATATACCCTGCAGGTCGTAAAAAATATGGGCAAACACGTAGAGGTCGCCTACTTTGAGAACGCTGCATCAAGGGACCTGATAAACTCGGCGGACTTTCTACACGAGCTGGACAGGAAGTTTTTTACCGGCTTATGGACTACTGCCGGACAACGTACGTATGCAACCGCCAGGCGCAGAAAGCCCCGTTACCGTCAGCAGGCCCCTGCGGCCGTTATCAATAACGCTGTCAGGGAAGAAACTCTTCCTCTTCTGGAGCCACGTCAAGACCCGGGTATTCCAGCTTCACCTGATGAATAGATATCTCCTGGCCCAGCATGTCCAGGACTTTGCTGCTACCCCGGCGGGATAAAACCGCATAGACCGGTTGTTTTATTACGTTAAAATACAGCACGCCTTTAATAGTGAACCATGAGATGGATTGTTTTACCAGCAGCTTAAGCGTCACATCACCGATTACAACAGGCGCCTCGGCGGTCAATATCTCTTTTTTCATTTTCCCCTGACCATTATCCACGCTGCTTTCCAGACAGGTTGAGAGAATATGAATGCCGTCATCGGGGCCAGAATGCGAATAGGCCTTACTGCAACCACTCCCGTCAGAGTGCCATCAAGCATGAGGTCTTCTTCAAAAACGGGAAGCATTTTAAGTTCACCGGAGAATTGCGTGTTTAAGAGCAATACAGCCGGCAGCAGCAACCCGATACACATACCCGTATAATAATCGTCACCCAGGCTGATTCTTAGATCGGACTCGAGCCTGTGTATTTTAATGGTGTGGGCCAGCCGCTTTATAAGGAGCCAGATACTGTTCCACAAACCCCTGACCTGAATGACCCTGTAGATACGCGACCATGTGATATGACTGCGTTCTTCCTTTACGGCAGCCCGGTGCTCCTGCTTATTGGCCGTTTTTCTGACCAATTCCCAGCAAAGCAACCGGAAAAAATAGAATACACGAAGCCTGCAATCAACACGCCCGTGCACCGTGAGGGCCATCTCAACGTATACAGGCAATACGAGAGCCAGGACTATGAGCAATAGAATGACTAAGCCGATGACAAGGAACGCCAAAGCTTTTTATTCCTTTTTCTTTTCACCCCATTTATCAGCGATTTTCTCTACTATTCCCGGGACCTTTTCGCCCAGTTTTTCGATCGCTGCGGCAACGCTGCTCTTTATAGGTTCGATCCTGACGCCGTCTTTATCCACTACAATAATAGCAATGGGCTTCATGCCGCCCGCACCACCCGTACCACTTCCAGGCCGTGCTGAAGCATCACTTTTGCCAGCGCCCCCTGCGCCGAATCCAAAACCCATACTCAGTAACGGAATCAATGTTGTATCACCTACCGTGATCGGCTCGCCAACCACAGTTTTACTGCTCAGCACTTTCTCAATCTGGCTTATAGTAGTTTTAACCATATTTTCAATATCTTCCATTAAATTACCCCCTGATTTACTGATATAAGAGCACCATATATTCTGTTTACATTCATTCTACAGTAACAGTCCCTATTCAGAAAATGAGCAAGCTCAATCTTATTTAGTCGCATGGTATATCTCCAGGTTACCTATGTCTATCCATGTTTCCTTGAACGGGTAAGCATATACCTCATCTCTGTCACTGAGATACGTGATGAAATTGCCAAGGTTATCTCTCGTGGTTCCCCGGCAGAACTCTGCAATAAACGGGAATACCGTTGACGGTAGTACCCAGCAGGCTGTCGATACCAGGCTGGACCTGGGATTAGCAGGCTTCTCTTCCAGTTCAATAATGCGCCGTCCCTTTAATTTCACCACACCATATTGGGTAGCTTTAGAAGGATCGCCTACATCATACACAGCGATTAAAGCATTTTTTCCGTTAAAAGCGGCAATGAAAGAGGATAGATCAAATTCGAAATAGTTATCGCTGCCGAACAACAGCAGGTCTTCCCTTATATCTTTGTTTTTAATCCAGTAATTCAGGGCCCCCACGGCGCCAAGCATCTCTTTTTCCGAATGAACATTTTCTACACAAATGGTTATTTTTCTTTTTTTCTGCCTTTGCCATTCAAGAAAGTCAGCTTCGAATTTTTTATTGACGTTTACCAGTATTTCAATTTCCTGTGGAATTTTATCTACAATATGATCGATCATCGCCTTGCTCTTGTAGGGCAACAAAGCTTTCGCATAGTTTAACGTCAACGGATACATCCTGGTACCAAATCCACTGGCAAGTATCAAGCACTTCACGGCATTATCACTCCCTTTATTAAGTTAGAAGTTTACGCCAGCGACAACCTGATATCAATAGCGCACAACTGTCAATTTGTACAAGAAGTTCACGAAAAATACACTATGTGTATGAAAATTAAACCGCCAGGCCGCCTGGCCATCATCGGCCAGCACGAAATAACGCTGCAGGGAAGGAAGGTCGACTACGTTCTCAAGCAGAGTCCCCGAATCAGGGGAATCAGGCTTGAGATACACAACGACTCCGGTCTGATAGTGATCGTTCCTAAAAGATATAAGTCTGAACAGATTAATGACATCCTTGCAAAGAAATCAGGCTGGATACTACGTCACCTCCCCGGTAGAAGGCCAATGCAGATACCGCTTTTCAGGAAAGAAGTCGATCACGGGGAAAAGATCAGGTACATGGACAAAATGATCGAGGTAGTTGTAATAAAGGACGGGCAGCAAAGCAGGCCGGCTTACCTCAAAGATAACAGGTTATTCATTTCCTGCGGACCGGGAACACGCGGCAGGGCAAAGATCCTCGAAGACTGGTATAGGAGTCAGGCAGCATTCGTCTTCAAGGAGAAGGCCGACAGATTTCAGACTGAAATGGGCCTCCGCTACAACAAAATCGTCATACGGGGACAGAGGAAACGCTGGGCCAGCGCCTCCCCTATGGGAAACCTGTCGATCAACTGGAAACTGTTAATGGCGCCTGAAGCCGTAGTAGACTACGTCATCATGCATGAACTGGCCCATTTTAAACATATGGACCACTCGAAGAAATTCTGGGACTTCCTTGCCAGGTTCTGCCCCGAATGGCGGAAGTACAGGAAATGGCTTGTCATACATGAGGACGAACTAAAAACGGCAGCAACATTCGCCCGGTAACAGATCTTTTTTGACATACGATCTATATGCGAGTTAACATATATCTTTGTTGCATATTGCAGCACTCAGAAGTGAATTAATTTATGGCGCAGAAATCTTCCCTCAACAACAGGCCGCTTGAAATCAGATGGCATGGGCGTGGTGGGCAAGGGGCAATTACAGCAGCCAAAATTATAGCCCAGGCAGCCTTCGTCAAAGGATACCGGGGTGTTACGGCAGCACCGTCATTCGGGGCTGAGAGACGGGGCGCTCCCGTCAGCGCTTCGACCAGAATATCCAGCGAACCGATTATGGTAGTCTCACAAGTTGAGAATCCCGATATTGTTGTAGTACTAGACCATACATTACTCAAATACCCGGATGTGTTCCAGGGATTGGGCGCAAAAGGTTGGATGATAATCAATTCCCCGCTTTCACCAAAGGAGCTTGGCGTCAAGGGTGAATTCAATGTCGCCACAGCGGATGCGACCAAGGTTTGCCAGGACCTCGGATTGATAGTAGCCGGTCTGGTTATTGTAAATACAGCAATACTTGGTGCGCTTTTGCGTGCCACAAAAATAGTGGATTTACCTACACTTGAGAAAGTGATCCGTGAGAGGTTCTCCAAAAATACGGTGGACATTAACCTTTCCGCAATTAATAAAACTTACGAAATAACTAAATTGGCAAAATAGGTTGAATAAAATGGGAACCCGTGATTGTAACCATATATGCGATGAATCATCACCCGGTATAGGCGAAGCAGGCCGGACCGGGGAATGGCGAACACATATGCCGGTGATCGATGCCAATAAATGCACGGCATCAAAGTTGAATAAACCCACGTGTTTCCAATGCTGGCTTTATTGTCCCGAGGCAGTTATAACTAAAGGTATCCCCCCCACTATCAATCTGGAATACTGCAAAGGATGCGGCATTTGCGCCGAGGTTTGCCCGGTACAGGCAATAGCAATAGTATACGAAGAGAAAAACGCAGGCTGATTATTATGGCAGTGCAAAGGAAAAGCAACATACACATAATGGATGGAAACCAGGCCGCTGCTAATGCAGCAAAATTGAGCCGGATACAAGTGGTCTCCGCTTACCCTATAACTCCTCAAACGCCACTTACAGAGCAACTATCCCAATATGTGGAACTGGGCGAGCTACAGGCAGAATACGTTGCGGTCGAAAGCGAACATAGCGCCATGGCGGTCTGTACGTCTGCTTCCATGGTTGGGGCAAGAGCGTTCACGGCCACCAGTTCTCACGGTTTGGCATACATGCATGAAATGCTGCACTGGGCAGCCGGTGCACGTCTCCCCATAGTGATGGCATGCGTTAACCGCGCTCTCGGCGCCCCATGGAACGTGCTCAATGATCAGCAGGACTCGATATCGCAACGTGATACAGGCTGGATACAGTTATATTGCCGTAACAACCAGGAAATCATGGATACTATTATTCAGGCTTACCGCATAGCCGAACAGGTCTATGTGCCGGTTATGGTCTGCTATGACGGCTATGTACTTTCCCATACTGAGATGCCCGTTGACATTCCATCTCAAGAAGACGTAGACAAGTATCTGCCGCCATATAAACCTCATACTATCCTGGATCCTGCCAACCCGAAAAACTACAATCTGGTGACGTTCGCCAACCCGCGCATCGGTGTTGACGGCAAATTATGTCACGGATATATGGAGCTCAGATACCTTCTGCAGGAAGCTTTGCAGAACTCGAGGGAAACGATACTTAAGACAGGCAGCGAGTTCAACCAGGTTTTCGGACGGGATTATGCCAATCTGTTCTGGGAGGACCGCAACGAGGATGCCGAAATAACCATCGTCGCGATGGGCAGTCTGGCTATGGAGGCCATAGTTGCCGCTGATATGCTGAGAGAAGAAGGAATAAAGGCAGGAGTACTCGGACTCAGGGTTTTCCGCCCATTCCCCAAGGCAGCAGTGGTACAGGCATTGAGAAAGTCAAAACTCATAGTAGTCTTTGATAAAAATATTAGTTACGGTTCCGAAGGAGCGACCTGCTCGGAGATCAAATCTGCCCTTTATGGAACTTATATAAATGCCGCCATCAGGAACTTCATAGTGGGCCTTGGCGGACGCGATGTAAAAGCCCGTGAACTTGTCGAGGCCACTAAAAAGGCTCTATCATCTCTAAAGGAAATAGTTATCAATCCAGACTATCCCGAATGGATATGCCAGATATAGTGGAGAGACTAATTTGAAAGCCAACGCAGTCAACTTAACTGAGCAGGAGTGGATTTTACCGGGCAACCGGACCTGTCCCGGATGTGCACTCTCGCTTGCTTACCGGCATACACTAAAGGCATTGGAGGGACAGTGCATCGTGACCGTGCCTGCAAGTTGCGCCACGGTTATGCACGGCATGTACCCGATTACAGCGGTTAACGTTCCCTGCGTGAATACACCCTTCGCCTCCACCGGCGCATCAGCTACCGGACTCGTCGCAGGATTAAAGGCTTTGGGCAAGAAAGGAATAACCGTACTGGCGTTTGCGGGGGACGGGGGAACACATGATATCGGCATCCAGTCTTTGAGCGGAGCTGCAGAGAGACAGATGGACTTTATTTATATCTGCTATGACAATGAAGGCTATATGAACACAGGCAACCAGCGTTCCGGCTCTACTCCGCTGGGAGCGGTATCTGGGACCACGCCGATTTTAGGCAAACAGCAATACCAGAAAGACATGACTGCTATCATGGAAGCACACGGGTTGCCGTATGTAGCAACCTGCTCGGCTTCCTACCCGCTGGACCTTTATGAAAAAGTCAAAAAAGCCCGCACGATTGAAGGCACCAGGTTTATTCATATACATACACCATGCCCGCCGGGCTGGATCTTCCCATTCAGCGACACCAT
>JAPLHL010000017.1 GCA_026389655.1 Chloroflexota bacterium | reverse complement strand
AGCGTCTTAGCTTTTGCAGGAGATTCAACTATAACGAGTTTATTAGCCATAATAATTCCATTAATATTTTATTTATCGTACTCTTTTACCCAGGATATAACTCATGCCGCCTAAATGGCGAACCAGGCCATTTAATTCCATAATAGCTAAATTGCTGGCTACGGTTGAAGTGCTCAAACCCGTGTGCCTGCAAATTTCATCAATGTGCGTGGGTTCCTGGGCGATATATTTTAGTATAACCGATTCTATCCCGTCAGGCGCACTGAGGTTTTTCATCTCAAGTTGTTGAGAGGTGTCGAACAAGTTGAGTTCTTCGAGAACATCAACGTGATTTCTAACCAGTTTTGCACCTTCTTGTATAAGTTTGTTCGGCCCTTTGCTCATAGCGGAGAATATGCTTCCGGGTACGGCGAACACTTCTCTGTTTTGTTCGGCAGCGAAGTTAGCGGTGATGAGGGCCCCGCCACTTTCGCCTGATTCAATTACAATTACCCCTCGGCTCAACCCGCTTAATATACGGTTGCGCCTGGGGAAATTTTCGGCTTTCGGCTTTGTGCCCAGAGGGAATTCGCTCACTAGTGCTCCATTCTCCATGATTTCGCGAGCCAATTTAAGGTTTTCAGGAGGATAAACGGTATCCAGTCCGCTGGCAAAAACGGCTATGGTTCTCCCCCGGGATTCAATTGCCGATTTGTGTGCAACAGTATCGATGCCTTTGGCCAATCCGCTTACAATGGTAATACCATTAGCGACCAGGTTTGTGACCAATTCCTCGGTCACCTGCCTTCCATAGGCAGTCGAGCGTCGCGTTCCAACAACGGCGATACCTGATTCATCCGTGCTTTTCAACTCGCCGCGCACATATAGTACTGCCGGACAATCACTGATCTCTTTCAGTAGAGGTGGATAACCTGGTGACTCGCAAGTAATTATTGCAATGTGGTATTTATCAAGGAGCGTAAGCTCTTCATCCGGAGAAAAATCCTGGCGGAATGTAATGACATTGTCCGCGGTTTTATCGTCCAGGCCTGCTTTGATGAGCTCGGCTTTTGGCGCTTTCCAGGCGTCTTTTAAGCAACCGAAATGGTCTTTCAAGGCGGTAAGCCTTGCCTTTCCGATTCCGGGGGTTTTAGTAAAACCCACCCAGTATTTAATCTCGTTTGAATCAAGCATGCGAATCGAGCTATTTTATCACAGGTATGCAAAAGCCTAAAATCGAGGGGTTATTGCACGGCTAAGATATTGGCAATGTAAACAGAAGGAGTGGATCTAATGTTATACCGGTTCGATCCCTTCTCCCAGGAGTTTCTTTATCTCAGGGATTACAGCCTGCGCTGCCTTGTACCCCGCCTCAATGGCATCGGCGCCGCGGTAGAACTCATAGGGTTCAATACCACTGACATCCGGTTCAATTAATATGTCTGCCTTTAAGATGGAGGCCCTTATTATTTCATACTCCATGATATAAAGGGATTGTACCAGGGAATTCATAAGGCTTGGCGCTTTATCTGATTTTTTATTGCCGGTTAGACCAAGGTGCCTCAGTCTTTGAGGATCATTTAACACATTCACGGCAATAGTAAACGTGGCTCCCATAGATCTGACAATGTCTGCCGGGACGGGATTGGTTACCCCGCCGTCAATAAGATATACACCGTTGTAATTTACCGGCACGAATACTACCGGAATGGAGATGCTGGCCCGGACAGCCATTAGAAGTGAGCCTTCATTTAAAACTACTTCGGTGCCCGTTTTTATCTCAGTGGCGACTGCTGAGAACGGTATCTTACAGCTCCTAATGTCTATATCGCCGATAAGAGGTTTGAGGAAATTTTCTACCCTGCCGCCGTTTAATAATCCCACCCGGATAAACGTGAATTTTGGGTCAAGTAACCTGGCCATTTTACGAAGGTTGGACTTCAATGCCAAATCTTCCAGGACTTCAAGTTCTTCGTTGACAGCATAGCATGCTCCTACAAGTGCCCCCATACTGGTACCCGCAATGAAATCAATTGGGATATTGGCTTCCCTGAGGGCTTTGATCACGCCGATATGCGCAATACCTTTTGCCGCCCCACTCCCCAGCGCTAGCCCGATCTTTGCTTTAGTCCTAATCATCTCAGTCATAACGACAATAGAAATCTTACATGGCGGAGAGGATGGGATTCGAACCCATGGTAGCAAAAAAGCTACACGCGCTTTCCAGGCGCGCCTGTTAGGCCACTCCAGCACCTCTCCGTAACAACAAAACTAAAATGGCGGAGAGGGTGGGATTCGAACCCACGAGGCTCTCGCCCACCGCTTTTCGAGAGCGGCACCATCGGCCTCTCGGTCACCTCTCCGCAGCCAGCTAATTATATCATCTGGAAATTATATGGATAAACTCGGTTATCCTTTGGCCCCGTATCTAATGTTAGCAACAGGCTGGATATTAAATTGGATTGATATTTGCAGAGTGATATAATTTTACTTCTCTTAGTCTATTGAAGGTATAAATATACACGAAATAATATAAAAAGAAAATATCTGGTGTGATTTAACATTATTATAGATTAACGGTTTATTGAACTTTCAGGAGGTTTGATGATGTATAAAATAGTTGCAGTTCCACTTGATGGATCTCCATTGGCTGAATGTGTGATACCGCATATTGAGGTCTTGGCCAGGACATCTGGTTGTGAGGTCCAGCTTATCACAGTGGTTGAGCCCGTAGAAATACCCACAAGGGGCAAAATCGCGTTAAGTGACGATGATCTTAAACAGATACACAAAGAAATGGAAAAAGATGCACGCACATATTTGAATCAGATTGCACATAGGCTGAATCGCTCCGGGATTAAGAGCCGTCTCGTTATATTAGCGGGAAAACCAGCTGAAAGCTTGATTGAATATGTACATAACAATAGCATCGATTTGCTTATTATGGCGACGCACGGTCGATCCGGCCTTACAAAATTATTCTGGGGCAGTATCGCTGAGAAAGTAATCCATGCGGTCAATGTACCTGTGCTTCTGGTTAAAGCCGATTCCAGCGGGGAGAACTCGGCCTAAAATCCAACCGGCATTTCTATTAAAAATTAACAAGATCAAACGAAATATGAGATAGATTTGCCAATTAAAAATTAAAATTGATATACTGTCTATCAGTTGTCAAATAGAATTATAGATTCGGAAGTACATTATAATCTATTATAGCTTGTGAGCCCCTGTAGCTCAGGGGATAGAGCATCGGCCTCCGAAGCCGGGTGCGAGGGTTCAAGTCCCTCCAGGGGCGCATCGAATCCTTGCTATAGTTAATTTGATAAGCATATGAAACAGGATAAAACTATCGAAATTCGCTGGCATGGCCGTGGTGGTCAAGGTGCAGTTACATCGGCTGAACTGACTGCACTTGCAGCTATACATGAAGGTAAATTCGCCCAGGCTTTTCCGAGCTTTGGCCCCGAAAGGCGCGGAGCTCCTGTACTGGCCTTCAATAGGATAAGTTCCGGAAATCCCATCAGGGTACGTTCAGGAGTAACTAAACCGGATATTGTTGTTGTTCTGGATCCGGGCCTTGTTACGCTAATAAATGTAACCGACGGTTTAAAGCCGGGTGGTGCCCTGATAGTAAACAGCACCAAATCTGTTGAAGAGCTACAGCAGGAATTCACGGGCGACTGGAAGTTGGGCGTTGTTGACGCAACTTCTATTGCTCGTGAACTTCTGAAAGTGAACATTGTAAATACCACTATGCTGGGTGCTTTGATTAAAGTGACCGGAGCAATCAAGCTTGAATCTCTGGAAGAGCCTCTCAAGGAGAGGTTTGGTGCAAGGGCAAGATCGAATTTCGAAGCCTGTATGAAGGCATACAATAGTATCGTTATAAGTGAGATAACAACTTCAGGACCTAAAAAAGAGAAATCCTTCAAGACCGAAAAGGCGCTAAGCTGGAAGGATTTGAAAGTAGGTTGTATTGTAACTGAGGCTGGTAATACCAAGCAGTTCCGTACGGGCGATTGGAAATCGCAGCATCCTGTTTGGGATGATGCAAAATGTATAAAATGCGGGATATGCTCGCTGTTTTGCCCGGAGGGCTGTGTAAGCCAGGATAAAGATGGAAAATTCCGGGGTAATATGTATTATTGCAAGGGTTGCGGTATTTGTTCACATGAATGCTGGCCCCAGGCAATAAGCATGGTCGAGGGAGTTGAATAATGGCATCTAAACCTATTGGTATTGAATCTTCTTTGGCCATCTCTGAAGCTGTTAAACTGGCCAATGTAGATGTTATTGCGGCTTATCCCATCACTCCTCAGACCCACATTGTTGAGAGTTTGGCCGAACTGGTTGCCAACGGCGATCTTGATGCTGAATATATTCCCGTAGAATCTGAACATTCCGCCATGAGCGCCTGTCTGGGGTCCAGCGCTGTGGGTGCCAGGACATTTACTGCAACTGCCGGTCAGGGCCTTATATTAATGCATGAAGTCGTTATGGTTGCTGCTTCATTGCGTTTGCCCATAGTCATGGCTATTGCCAACCGAGCTCTGTCCGGTCCGCTTAATATCTGGGGTGATCAGTCAGATGCTATGATCATCAGGGATGCAGGATGGATCCAGATATTTGTTGAGAACGGGCAACAGGCATTCGACCAGACCTTGTGTGCTTTCCGTATTGCCGAGCATCCTGATGTTCTTCTCCCTACGATAATCAATATTGATGGATTTCATATATCTCATGTTATCGAGCCGATTCAGATTCTGGACCAGCAATCTGTAGATGGTTTCTTACCACCATATAAGCATCCGCATCCTTTGGACCCGGATAATCCGGTAACAATGGGGTGCTTTGCCATGCCCAATTTATATACAGAGTCCAGGAAAGCCTTGGATACAGCCTTGAGGATGTCGAAAAAAGTAATCCTGGATACGTGGAAGCAGTACGGTGACATGACTGGCCGATACTATCAGCCTGTTGAGAAGTACAAGACCGATGGCGCTGAGACTATTTTGGTGACCATAGGCGGGTATAGTGAAAATGCGATGATGACCATAGACAAAATGCGTGATGAAGGCAAGAAGATCGGCCTGGTGAGGCCAAGACTCTGGAGGCCTTTCCCATATCAGGAGATCATCGAAGCATTATCGGGCGT
The DNA here is from genome assembly GCA_026389655.1 of Chloroflexota bacterium. Lineage (GTDB taxonomy): Bacteria > Chloroflexota > Dehalococcoidia > GIF9 > UBA5629 > JAFGLP01. The sequence continues at coordinate 3,232 of JAPLHL010000017.1, read as the reverse complement.
AAAGAATGTTATAGTGCTTGACCGTGCCATTTCTCTGGGTGGGCCGGCGCCGGTTTGTTCTGAGATCAAGGCTGCGCTTTACCCGGTGGAAAAGAAACCGCAGATTGTTAGCATAGTAGGCGGCCTTGGCGGGCGGGATATTTCCCCTGAGGATTTTGAAACTCTAGTTGGAATTGGGCTGGAAAAAATTAAAGCAGGCCAGACGCAGGAAATTATTATGTTCGGAGTAAGAGAATAGTGGAAACACTGTCTATATATGCGCCCCGGTTGATAACCACGAAAGACTATTTCGCGTCGGGCCACCGTGCTTGTTCTGGCTGCGGCGAAGCCCTCGCAGTTCGTTTTGTCTGCAAAGCGCTCGGCAGAAATACTATAATTTCCAATGCTACGGGTTGCATGGAGATAATTTCCTCTCCCTTACCGGAAAGTTCGTGGGAGGTCCCCTGGATACATACCCTGTTTGAAAACGCTTCTGCTGTGGCTTCAGGAATTGAATCCGGGCTAAAAGCTATGAAAAGGAAGTATGGATACGATAAAGATGTAAAGGTCGTAGCTATGGGTGGGGACGGCGCTACGGCTGACATAGGGTTGCAGTCGTTATCCGGTGCAATGGAACGTGGCCACGATTTTATTTACGTATGCTTTGACAATGAGGCCTACATGAATACGGGTATTCAGAGATCAAGCGAAACTCCATTTGGCGCTTCTACCCCGACAGCGCCTTACGGTAAAAAAAGTATGGGTCAACATACGCAGAAAAAGAATATTGCAGCTATTGCCGCGGTACATGAAATTCCCTATGTGGCTACTACCACATCGAGTTATCCATTTGACATAATTGCCAAGATCGAGAAGGCCAGAAAGATAAAAGGACCGTCTTATATTCACATTTTATCTGTATGCCCGACCGGATGGCGTACGCCATCAAATCAGACTATTACCATGGGCCGCTTAGCTGTGGAGACGGGTATATTCCCTGTATATGAAATAGAAAACGGTAAATATACATTGAATTTCGATTATCCGAAGCTTCGGCCGGTTGAAGATTACCTGAAATTGCAGGGTAGGTACCGCCATTTGACCAAAGAAAACACGGCTGAAATCCAGGAGCACGTATTGATGGAATACAACAAGATCAGGCAGCTCGCAGGGAAAAAGAGCAGATGAAAGATAAAGTCACAACTATAATACGAAAGTATGATAGTGATAGGAGCCAGCTGGTCTCCATCCTGCAGGATATTCAGACGGAGTTTAATTACCTTCCGCGGACCGCTCTGGATAAAGTCAGTAAAAAAATGAACATTCCGGAGAGCCAGGTTTATGCCATGGCTACCTTCTTTCGGGCATTCAGCCTGAAGGAGAGAGGGAAGCATATCGTTAATGTGTGTCTTGGTACTGCATGCCACGTGAGAGGCGGAGAACTCATACTGGATACTTTGGAGAGACAGTTGAGTGTCAAAGCCGGTGGGACCACCAAAGATCTGAAATTTACACTTGAGACCGTGAATTGCATGGGCTGCTGTGCAACAGGCCCGGTCGTTAAAATTGGTGATGAATACTTCGGCCATATGACGAATGACAAAGTTGAGTCGATGCTTAATAAATACAGAGAATGAAGAATTAACGATATGGCAAGCAAACTTAAATCTTCTAAAGAGCTTGAAGCTCTATACACTAAATTAGCCAAAGCTTTGGATAATGGCAAGCCCAGGGTGTCGGTGTGTAATGGTACTGCATGCCGGCCATATGGCAGCAATCCTGTGGTTGAGGCATTTAAAGCAGAGATTGAGAAAAGGGGCATAGGTGAACAGATAGATTTCCGGGTCACCGGCTGTCACGGTTTCTGTGAGAGAGGGCCGATTGCTATTGTGGAACCAGGCAACGTATTTTATCAGAAGATCAAACCGGAAGATGTATCCGATATTATTGAAAAAACGTTATTAAATAAGGAGATAATTAGCCGTCTCCTATTTAAAGAAACGAAAACCAGCGAGCCGATTACTGCTCAGAACGAGCTTCCATTCTATAAGAATCAGAAACGCATTGTCATAGGCAACAATACAAGAATTGATCCTACCAGCATTGAAGATTATATTGCTATTGGCGGATATTCGGCACTTGCAAAAGCTCTATCCGAATATCAACCGGAGCAGATCATTGAAATCGTTAAGAAATCGGGGTTAAGGGGTCGTGGTGGAGGTGGCTTCCTGACCGGGAACAAATGGGAAAGTTGCCGCAAAGCACCTGGAGACGTTAAATACGTTATCGTCAATGCAGACGAGGGTGATCCCGGTGCTTATGCTAATGAGGGCCTGATGACGGGGAATCCTCACAGCGTATTGGAAGGTCTGATCATAGGTGCTTTCGCTATTGGTTCGCACCAGGGTTACATATATGTACGCAATGAATATCCGCTGGCTTTGAAGAATATAACCAACGCTATGGAGCAGGCTGAAAAGCTTGGTTTACTGGGGAGAAATATTCTGGGGTCGGGATTCGATTTTCAGGTCAGGATCAACAGAGGCGGTGGCGCCTTCATTTGCGGCGAATCTACGGCCCTTATGGCTTCGCTCGAAGGAAAGGTAGGCGAGCCAAGGGCTAAGTATGTTCACACTGTCGAGAGAGGACTTTGGGACAGGCCGAGTGATTTGAATAACGTTGAAACCTGGGCCAATATACCTCTGATTATTAATAACGGCCCTGACTGGTTTAACCAGATTGGCACAGCAGCTAATACGGGCACGAAAATATTCTCTCTTACCGGGAAGGTTAACAATACCGGCCTGGTCGAAGTCCCGATGGGTATTAAATTGAGGGAAATTATTTTTAGCATAGGTGGCGGTATTCGCGACGGTAAAAAGTTTAAGGCCGTGCAGACTGGTGGTCCTTCTGGTGGATGCCTGCCTGAGAGCATGCTTGATTTACCTGTTGATTTTGACGAATTGACCAAAGTCGGTTCTATGATGGGTTCCGGCGGTATGATCGTGATGGATGAGAATAACTGCATGGTCGATATCGCTAAATATTACCTGTCCTTCCTGGAAGAAGAATCATGCGGAAAATGTGTACCTTGCCGCGAGGGCATTAAAAGGATGCGCCAGATTTTGAGCGATATCACGTCCGGAGCGGGCAAAGAAAGTGACCTGGCAATTCTGGAAGAGACCGGTAGTTGCTTGAAAGACAGCTCACATTGTCAACTCGGCGGTTCGGTGCCCAACCCGGTTTTGACCAC
>JAPLHL010000333.1 GCA_026389655.1 Chloroflexota bacterium | reverse complement strand
CTTCGCTTTGGCTTTCTTTTCCGCCATGAGCGCTGGTGCACGTTCAAGCCAGTGCGCTTTCAAGTCTTGTACTAATTTGCGCGGAGAAAGAGGCTTATCTGTCAAAGCAGCCGGGCAGCGGTCCTGGCACCGTCCGCAATTAGTGCATGCATCAAGATCAAAAAGTTGTTTCCATGTAAAATCTTCGATTTTGCCTATACCATATGTCTCTGCAGTTTCCAGGTTGACATAGCTCAATGCACCCTTCGGCCTCGAAGTTTTAAATAGTACATTAACAGGGGATATAAGTATATGGGTCAATTTGTCCCAGGCAACAATGACATAGAATACTGCGCCCACAGTGATGATAACGTGTCCATACCACAGGATCTGGTACCACAGTACCCTGGTAGCTTCAGGCAATCCGGAGAACAATCCGGCAATCCAAAAGCCGACAAACCTGGCCTGCCCCCATTCAGGATGCAAATAAAATTCAGGTTGGGTTAAGCCCAGTTCAGCGGGTGTTGCAGCAATCATCCTGAAAGCCTGGAGAAAGAAACCGGTAACAACAACGATGAAGATCAACAGCAGGGCAATGCCATCATCCATGACCGTATTTAATCTCTTGGGCCGCTGTATATACCTGCGGACAAAAGCCAGCAAAAGGCCAACAAGTACCATAAGGCCGCCGATATTCCATAAACCGCCCAAGTATATATAGACGGGACCGTGAATAAAGGCGGCATGGAAAGGTTCAAATACATAATGATTCAGAAAGTCGAGGCCTGCGCCAACAAACAGGAGAATACAACCGATGAATATTAAAAAGTGCATTATCCCAGGATAGGGTTCTCTCAAGAAACGCCTGTGGAATACGGCATCCAGGATTGTAATTTTTATAAACTCCCAAATCCTTTTACCGGGCTGGTCAAACCGTTTATCAGGTTTACCCAGCATCCACATCTGGTATCGCCTGTAAACCATATAACCGATTAGAGCAATCGCAACTATTGCTGACAGGTATACGAGAAGTTGAACTATTAATGGAATGTGGTAGAAAATTTCGCGAGATGCGTCCATGTTTCTCCTTTCGCGGTTATTTACCTGAAAATCGATATATTATATTACTTTTTTATATCGTGTTCCATCCGCTTTTTAGCTTAGGCTGGATCAGGTAGAAAATATTTAAAGTGCACAGAACACTTTGAACTTGCTAGTCCAGTTTAATCTCTTTCCGAGCCAATGAAAACAACTGCCGGATGCAGCTGTCGGGGATATCAACCGAGCCCATGGGGATTTCATGATCGTCCTGAAAATGATGATAATCAGTGCCGCCAGTCATAATGAGTTTATAATTTTCCGCCATTCTGATCAGCCTGTCCACGGTTGCCTTGTCATATTGACCGTAATAGACCTCAAGCCCTACGAGGCCGGCTTCTATCAGTTCCTTGATCATGCTATCCAGTTCCTGGATATCAGCCGGATGGGCCAGAACCGGCAGACCACCTGCTCTTTTAATTATCTCAACAGCATCCATCGGTTTGACCTTTTCGCGTTCTACATAAGCTGGGCCGTTGCGCCCTATATATTTGTCGAAGGCTTCACGTAGGATCAACGTAGTCAATGAAATAGCCAAGCACATGAAGTTCTCCGGTGGCCAAATCAGTGTTGATTTCTACTCCTGGTATTATCGTGACATGTGGTTCATTGAGCGCTTCTTTAAGAGCTTCATCAACCCCCCCAACACTATCGTGGTCAGTAATGGCGATGATTTTTAAACCACGTACTCCGGCAAGTTTCACCAACTCCGTCGGCGTTAATCTTCCATCGGATGCTGTCGTATGCAAATGCAGATCGTATTTCAACTATCGCACTCCTCTTTGCGAATGCGCGTTATGCTGCTGGCCTGCCCCGACTCATCATTTATATCTAATAATATAGCATCCAGAGCAGCCGGTCCCTGGCCAACCGATAAGCGATGCGGCATGCCGATTAAAAAACTGGTGAGGACATTATCTATGTCATCACCAATAATGGAATTCATAGGCCCCACCATGCCAATATCAGTCACATAGGCAGTGCCGCCGGGCAAGACATGGGTGTCTATTGTGCCTACATGTGTATGCGTGCCAAAGATAGCGCTTACCCTGCCGTCCAGATATCTCCCAAGTGCCACTTTTTCTGAAGTAGCTTCGGCATGAAAATCAACGATAATAATCTTGGGGAGAGGATCTATACTTGCAAGAAGCGCATCCATTGCCCGGAACGGGCAATCTGCCGGCCCAACAAATATACGCCCTATCAAATTGACAACCATAACATGACGCAAAATTAAATAACCGCGTCCGGGAGAGCCGGAAGGGAAATTAAGCGGCCGCAAAATAGGCATTTCACCATTCATATGCTGGATAATGTCGCGTTGGGCCCACACATGATTTCCAGTGGTGACAACATCCACCCCACAACCTATTAATTCATGGGCTGTCTTAACGGTGATGCCAATGCCGTGGGCGGAATTTTCACCGTTGGCAATCACAAACTGGACGCCGTATTCATTAATTAAGCCTGGAAGGAATTGCTGAAGGGCCTTCCTTCCAGGCTTGCCTACAATATCGCCAACTGCCAGGATTTTCAAAGACAATACACCAATTTAAATTACTTTGCGTAATCTACCGCCCGTACCTCTCTCATAACAGTCACTTTGATCTGCCCCGGATACTGAAGGCTTTCTTCAATTTTCTTCACTATATCACGCGCAAGGCGCATCGCCGCCAGGTCATCAACCTGATCAGGTTTAACAATTATGCGGACTTCGCGACCAGCCTGTATAGCAAAGGCCTTTTCGACCCCAGGAAAGCTACTGGCAACATTCTCCAAAGCTTCAATACGTTTAATGTACTGGTCCAGCGACTCACGCCTTGCCCCCAGCCTTGAACCGCTAATTTGGTCAGCCGTAGCCAGTATGAACCCTAACGAACTGGTCGTAGTAGCCTCGCCATGATGTTCGGAAATTGCCTGCACAACTTCAGCGGATTTATCCCACTGCTTGACCAAATTTGCGCCGATAAGCGCATGCGGGCCTTCTACATCATGGTCAACTGCTTTTCCTATGTCATGTAATAAAGCAGCACGTTTGGCAAGAGTCACATTGGCCCCTATTTCAGCGGCAAGCATACCTGCAATATGTGATACCTCCATACTATGAGTCATCACATTCTGCCCGTAGCTGGTCCTGTATTTAAGCCGCCCCAATAGCTTAATCAATTCCGGATGCAAACCCTGAACACCTGATTTCCTGGCCGCCTGTTCGCCTTCAACACGTATTGTTGCTTCCACCTCCACCTTGGCTTTTTCGACAACTTCTTCAATCCGTGCAGGATGGATACGTCCGTCAAGGATTAAGCTTGTAAGGGCTATCCTGGCAACTTCGCGCCGCACCGGGTCAAAACTCGATATAGTAACTGACTCGGGTGTGTCATCGATGATCAGATCGACTCCTGTTGCCTGCTCCATGGCACGTATATTGCGCCCTTCACGGCCGATCAAGCGCCCCTTCATATCATCATTTGGCAGAGGGACAACCGAGACTGTTGTTTCGGAAACAACATCTGTAG
>JAPLHL010000173.1 GCA_026389655.1 Chloroflexota bacterium | reverse complement strand
AAACGTGACATCTGTGACCTCATGTGGCCCCGTTGTGTCTCCCTGGGCTCCTATCGTGTATTCACCCTGGGAGACATATGGAACATCGAACGTAGAATACCATGCTCCATTCTTGTCAGCCGTAGTTGGGGCTTTGGAAAGCTGTTTGCCATCCCATGTGGTCTTAATCCCGGTTTCACCGGAGGCGAACCCATAACCGAATACCATTACTGAATTTGTGGATTTGCCCCAGGGCGGTTCAAGTGCGATACTGGGCATAATGGAAAAAACTGCAGTAGCATTTATATTAGCCCAATTGCTGTCATCCGTGACCTTTACAGAATGACTGCCCTTGGTTGAGGAGGGTATCTCAAATGTAAAATCAATCTGGCCTGTTTTTGAAACAGGCACATTCTGTATTAGCTTCTTATCATCCCAATAGATGGTGGCCAGTTTGCCTATAAAACCATTGCCTGTAATAGCAGCCCGTGAACCTATACTCCCCTTTTGAGGGCTAAGGCTTATGGTTGTCTCCGCATGTGCAGGCGCAGGCAGAAGGGAAAATGTGCCAGATGCGATTATTATTAATGCGGATGCGATTAATAGAATTCTTTTCGAATTCAACGAATCCTCCTTTCTATTTATATGTGACATTACTATTCTAAGTATCATGACAATATAAGAACCAAATGTAAGATTATAACAAATAGTATGAAAAATCAATTATTGACTCTCAAAATGGAATGTTTGACACTGACAATAGTCTGTTGATAGACTTTTAAAGCAAATTGCGTTTGATGTATCCCTTAAACGTAGTAAGAGGCCCCGTGGTGTAGCGGTCAAACATGCCACCCTGTCACGGTGGAGATCGTGGGTTCGAATCCCATCGGGGTCGCCAAAAAATAAGTCCGGTTCTCGCCATCTTCCTGCTGCTTTCATTTCCGGATTACTGATCCAAGCTCGTGCAACTTGTATTCCCTAATGCTGCTATTCTTAATTTGACAGTAAATTCTATTTTAATTAGACTTCGCGTGAGAGAGTGAATTAAGCAGTCAGGTGTAACATGACAACAATGGATGCTGCATTAACAGTCCTGTTGGCATTATCTGCTTTCATTTTAGGAGGCTGTCCGTTTTCCGTATGGGTTGGGCAGTGGGTGCTTAATAAGGACATTCGGAAATATGGTGATGGAAACCCCGGCTCATCAAATGTTTTCAAAGCAGGCGGGAAAAAATGGGGCGTACTAGCGCTGTTGCTGGATATAGGTAAGGGTGTCCCGTTTATACTAATAGGGAAATTAATATTCGGACTTGGCCAGCCGATCCTTTATTTAATAGCTTTTAGTGCGGTGCTGGGTCATGCGTATTCTCCTTTTCTCGGTTTTAAGGGTGGAAAGGCATTGGCGGTATTCGCTGGCACTTTATTTGGTTTGCAGCAGTGGGACATAATTGTCAGCTTGATTATTCTTTTTATTCTGGGTTTCCTGTTTATAGGTAACGATGCATGGATTGTGGTATTGGGTATGGTGGCTTCTCTTATTGTGCTGCTAATCTCACGGGCGGATATATTGGCAATTATATTTTTTTCATGTATTACCGCGTTATTCATTATTAAACAGTTCAATGACTTAAGGACTCCAAATCATTCGGGGCGTCTTTTAGTCTGGATCAGGTCGAGAAAGAAAGCAGCTTAGATACAATGAGTTGCAGGAATGATTTACCAGCTACTAGTCCTAGCCGGAATAATCCTTTTCTTTATCAATCTTGTTCTGAACCTGTCATTTCTTAGGAGGCCATCCAGGAAGGCCGGACTGCCTGAAAAATTACCGCTTGTATCTGTATTAATACCGGCACGTAAT
>JAPLHL010000236.1 GCA_026389655.1 Chloroflexota bacterium | reverse complement strand
TAATACTGATAAGCAAAAATATGTAGATAATATATTTAATTGCATGGACTATGCGGTGATGCTTCAAAACAATGCTACAAAAGCAGGTTGGATAACCGCATTTGTTGGTATTTCTTTGCGTGATAATGGCACTGATAATGTTAGCGGGCATGCAATCAATGCCTTTCAAACAATCGATTACGGTAAAGTTTACATAGATTGTACGCGGTCGGCAGGTGAAACAGCTTATGATATTGACAAGTTGGTCACAGTGGACATTGGTAAACCATACGAAGCTACATATATATTCCCTAGCAAATATTATCCAATGTTTTTACATTACAATTCGAATCAAACAGTTCAAACCATCCGTTTGGAACAATGGCCCCTTACCCAGTGGTAGATAATCGATACTGATATTGATATGTACAAGGTCATTCAGCTTTTAGGATAGCATGAAGTTTTACAGGTCATCGATAAGTAATTATTAGTTAGGTAAGCTGAAATATAAACCGAAGCATACAGGATAGCCAAATTGGGATGTCAAAAGAAATTAATCTAACTTTCCATTATTTTACACTTTCAAACCAATTTGGCAGTTTTGGCTTATATGATATCTTTGATAGAATTGCATTATAGACTGTAAGGGGACCTTCATGCTTTATCACGATTTCTGATTCAGTGCAATTGATAAATTTGCTGTACTTGTCAACAATTTTCTCATACGCTCGCTGATTTATTGATGTCAAGCCTGCCTGAGCCCCCGACATTCTGCAAGCATAGACTACAGCGTCGCCAATAACCGTTAGTGTATCCTGCATCTTAACTAAAGAAATATTCCCAAAATCAATGCCAATTCCAAGTCCTATATCTTTCATGATAGAAGTAAAGCAGTGCCGATTACGAGAATAGTGTGTTACAAAATATTCATGGCACTCGGAAGCTGACTTAACAGCATAATAAATTGCATCTTCTCCGCTATAGAATTCCGGGAAAAATGAAAGAATTCCGTCGCCCATAAACTTATCAAAAACTCCAAAATTGGTAAGAATTATTTGCGTTAAGCCATTACACAAGGTTTTAATGAACTCCGCATAGAGTTGCGGAGTTCTTGCCTTTAGCATAAGCTCTGTAGACCGTCTAATGTCTACAGACATAATCACGGCATCGCACGATTTTTTATCTTCAAATTCCTTAAAAAAATCCCCTGATGTCTCAAGTCGTTTTTTTGCCTGCTCATTTACCCTGTTCAATAGATACTGCAACCCTCGTTCTTTGTTATACCCCTCAACCGCTGTTTTTAGTTGCGAAATGCGTTCCTTCTGCTCAACGCTGTAGACTAGGCTTTCGGTATTATCTTTGGTTGCCATTCGCTATTTCCTCCTGTGTTCCGTTGACTTTGATCTGGTAGCATGTTATCATATGGTGTAACGGAGATCAATAGCCGGTGCGTAACAATCTGCGTAACAAATCGAAATCTATGACATCGGGCTCCTATGCGTTCCTATGGGGTGTACCGGTGGATGGGTGCAAGATACTGGATGACAGCACGCATAAACTGGCTGCGCTGTCTGCCGAGGAGACACAGGGCATGGACGGATACGGTCCATGGCTTGTCAATGTGGGAAATATTATAAGGCAGTATGCGCCGCTATCGAAACCCACGTTACACAGAGAATTCGCAAGTCTGAATAGCGACGAGTCGATCATCGGATTTGCCAACAGCTACGGATTGCTGGGGCAGTATGCCGTATCCCTGTTCCCTCCTCCTCAAGGACCCGTGGAATTGGGCGAATCTATCAATAGATGGAAATATGAAAGTAGGGATATGGGCATTTTGCTATATGTTTGGGATTTGGTTAAGGGCGAGAACGCCGGGAAACTAAGCCAGCTAGTCAAATGGTTAAATGGCGTGTTAATAGCATACAAGTATGAATATGATGGAAGTGGCAAAATGTGGAAGGCTCTTCCTGCTCCGGCAAGTAATGCCATAGTTCCAGGCGTTGCGTTCAGTCGGATTGCTGGTAACGATCAACACGAACTCCTAAAACATTGGCAACAAGGTGATTCAATAGAGCCTGCCAGATATTACATTTGCCGCGAAATAAATGAACACCTTCGGGGAAACGTGGCGCCGCAAATATTTCCTTTCATGAATAATAAGATATATCTTCATCCAGATTCTCTCTTGGCGGCTATGTGGGTTATGTTTTCGATGGAAATCCTGGGTGATATTAAGGTGAGGCGATGCGACATTTGTGGTTATTGGCAAGAATTGCATTTACAGCGCAATAACTTCTATTGTAGTTCAGCTTGTCGACAGGAGGCTTATCGTAGAAGGCGGCAAAAGGAGGTAGCTAATCATGAGAGGCCACATAGTAAAGAGAGGTAAGAATAGTTATTCCATCGCGATCAGTTTGGGTTGGGACCCCACAATCGGAACAGCAATGGGTAAGCATAAAAGGCACAAAGAAGGACGCGGAAAAGTGTCTCTCGGAGATTCTGCACCAGCTTGATAATGGCACATTTATGCAGCCCAGCAAAACGACACTGGGGGAATACCTGGAGAAGTGGTTAAACGAGTATGTACGGCCCAACCTTGCCCCCAGGACGGCCGAATGCTATGAATCTATCGTACGCTGTCACCTTGTGCCGGCCCTGAGGAATATTCCGTTAACACAGCTCAAGCCAGAGCACTTGCAGCGTTACTACTACAAGAAACTATCAGGCGGTCGCTATGATTGTAAAGGTGATCTTAGCCGGACAACAGTATCACATCATCACACCTGCCTTCACCGTGCTTTGAAAATGGCGCTTAAATGGGGCCTGATAAGCCGCAACCCGGCAGACGCCGTTACTTCCCCACACCCACAGCGTTCCGAGATAAACACCGTGAATGAAGACGACCTCCATACGTTTCTTGAGTCTGCCCAAAAGACGCTCTTTTACGTCCTGTTCTACCTGGCACTCTTCACTGGAATGAGGCGAAGCGAATTACTGGCCATAAGGTGGAGTGATATGGACCTATTGTTGTGTCAAGTGCATATTGAGGTGGACCCCATCAGTAGGACAGGATAGGGGCCTTTCTAAGAGAGAGTCCTGCCATTCCTACAGTGTTTGTTATCAAGGATTCTACCACGTTGGTACAAGTATTCTCCACGGCACCAGCGTACACCTCCGCTGGTGTC
>JAPLHL010000085.1 GCA_026389655.1 Chloroflexota bacterium | reverse complement strand
TCCACCTATTACCGGCGTGCCTTCAAGAAGTCCAAACTGCTCCGCCGCCTCTTTGGTAAGGGTACCAATTTTATCAATAGAGCGTGTCAACGGCGGCAATTTCGATGTGTCAAATCCGATGTACTTAAAAATAGCTCTCAGCCAGTCTTTTTTCTTTAAGTCCAGGCCAAAACCCGAGGCGTTGTTCCAGTCCATTGACATATTACCAGTACAACGATATTTCAAATAACCATTTAGATCCAGGAAACACTTCATCCTGCTGTAGGTTTCCGGTTCGTTTTTCTTGAGCCACATAAGTTTGGGTATTGCATCCTTCCCGCCAATCTCAGCTCCCGCTATTGCAGCAAATACGGAGGGTCCCAGAAACTTGTTCATCACCCATTTGGCCTCTTCGGGCGCCCGGTTATCCATCCAAATTATTCCCTGCCTTAAAGCGACCCCTTTTTCATCCATCGGCACAATGCCAAGCATTTGCGTGGAAAATGTGATGCACAAAATATCCGCAGGTGAGACCCCTGTTTCTAACAGAAGCTGCTTTGTAGAACTTGTAACAGCGCCCCACCAATCTTCAGGGTCCTGCTCCGCCCAACCCGGCCTGGGATATTTGATATCATATGCTTTCAGAACTTTGCCGTGAACCCCTCCTTCTATACCCACCAAAACCGCCTTATTGTTACTAGTACCGACATCGTGAGCAATGATATATTTTGCCATATGCCTCCCCCAATCAATTGATGATTTATGTTTGGATCTTCCCGTATCCGTGCAATATCATACACAACAATAAGTCCGGAAGCAATGGTATTTATTAAAGCCTCTTCAGTATTGACGCGACTTTTATTTCAACCCTATACTTCATCATTGAAAGGAAATGAAAGAAATGTTCATACCTGCATATGTGTCACTATATGAATCGGGCAGGTTAAAAGACAGGGTTGACGGGCTGTACACGCGTCTTGCAGCTTGCGACATTTGTCCGCGCAATTGCGGAGTTAACAGGCTTAATAATATTCTCGGATATTGCCACTCCGGAAAAACAGCGGAGATTTCAAGCTATTGCGATCACCACGGGGAGGAACCTGCCCTGTCAGGTACCAAGGGATCAGGGACCATTTTTTTCAGCCACTGCAACTTGAGATGTATATACTGTCAAAACCATCAGATCAGTCAAGATTTCAACTCTTCATCAATCCAAGCGGATGCCAGGTTTTTGGCCGGGATTATGCTGAATTTGCAGGACAGGCTAGGTTGCCACAATATAAATCTTGTTTCGCCATCACACTATGTACCTCAAATAGTCGCCGCTATCTATGAGGCAATTCCCATGGGCTTAAAAATACCGATTGTATACAACACTAATGCCTATGACTCCATATCCACTTTGCAAATGCTGGATGGAATAATCGACATCTATCTGCCTGATATTAAATATGCCTCTAACAAATTTGCTAGAAAATTTTCATGCGGCACAAAATACGTTGCGGTCAGCCGCGCTGCCATCAAGGAAATGCACAACCAGGTAGGCAATTTGATTATGGATGCTTCAGGAATCGCCCAGAGAGGATTAATTGTGCGACATCTTATCCTGCCAAACAGTATAGCAGGCAGCATAGATTCGTTGACATGGCTGGCAAATGAAGTTTCGCGGGAAACTACTCTCAGCATTATGGCACAGTATCATCCGTGTCATAAGGCTACAGACGAACCGCTCTTAGCAAGAAAAATATCTTTGAGTGAATACAGGCAAGTTACAAATACGATAGAAGAACTAAGTATGGGAAACGGCTGGCTACAAGAAATGGATTCAGCTGACCACTATCTGCCTGATTTTAAGCGCCCTGAACATCCTTTCGAAGACCTGTAAACTGGTCTTATACTGAGGTGGACCCCATCAGTAGGACAGGATAGGGGCCTTTCTAAGAGAGAGTCCTGCCATTCCTACAGTGTTTGTTATCAAGGATTCTACCACGTTGGTACAAGTATTCTCCACGGCACCAGCGTACACCTCCGCTGGTGTC
>JAPLHL010000040.1 GCA_026389655.1 Chloroflexota bacterium | reverse complement strand
TATTCATATCTGCATTCCTACCTGCTGATTATTATGCCGGCATATCCTACCACACTGGAGAAGTCCCCTGAAGTGTCACCGCTTGTCATGTATTTAACCAGCTCAGTTTTCCTTGCTCCCAGGTCTTTGGCAGCTGTGATGAGACTTATAGCCGGAGCATAGCCGCACATCGTTATGTTGTACTGTGCAATACGTTTTACAAGTTCCGCTGTATCCAGGTCGAGGATGGCTTCAATAGCCTTTTTATCTTTTTCCTTCGCTTTTTCGTGTGGTTCGTAGTGCGTCATATCACTGCTCGCTACGATCACTGCATCATTGCCGGACTTTTTCAACACCTTAGCTATCGCCCGGCCTATCTCCTCGTATATCGGCGGTGCGGCCTGTGACAGTACGATGGGAACTATCATTATGTCAGGCTTGAAGTACTGCAAAAACGGCACCTGTACTTCAAGGGAATGTTCATAGCGGTGAGCCAGGCTGTCTTCCTCGAGATTATCTGATGCTTCTAAAATAGCCTGCGCCATCTCGGTATTGATTTCCACTTCTCCCAGCGGCGTTTTCCAACTCCCACCTGTCATAATACTTAAATGCTTGCCCATTCCGCGGTGGTTGGGCCCTATCAGGATGAATGTATTTTTAAATTTTATACGGGAGAATACAGCGCCCGCCACGGGCCCCGAGTAAATATAGCCGGCATGGGGAGATACTACGCCTATAGCATCCACTTTGGCAGCTTCTTTATCCACCATGAATTTGATCGTCTCCTTCAATTCCTTGGGCCAGGCCGGGTAGAACTGGCCTGCAACAGCCGCTTCCCTGATCATTTCATTACCCCCGTCTTTAGCGAACTCCTGATATTTAAATCGGCGCCGCAGTAAGCGCAACATGAGTCCTTTACACCTGCCACTCTGGTATTATAGCCTGTCCTCTCGATAACGATCTTACTGCAATTGTAACAGACGGTATTTTCATGAGCATTGCCCGGCACATTGCCCATGTATATAAACCGCAGACCGGCTTTCGTACCTATTTTGTAAGCCTTCTCCAGCGTGGACATGGGCGTCGGCGGCAGATGCGCCATCTCCCGGTAAGGGTGAAAACGGGTGATATGCCAGGGCGTTAGCTCACCCAGTTTTTCCTTGATCCAGTGGGCAATGCCGGATAATTGCTCATCATCATCGTTCATGGTTGGAATTATGTTGGTAACCACCTCGACATGCATGTTCCACTTGTGCCTTGCCCTCTCAGCCACTTCGAGAATGCTGCGCCAGTTGGAAATTTTAGCCAGGTCCCGGTACAGCTTGTCAGAAAAGCCTTTGACATCGACACGCCAGGCATCTAAATGGGGACCAAGCAGATCAAGCGCTTCGGGAGTAGCATAGCCGTTGGTGACAAATGCAGTATAAAGGCCGTTTTCATGCGCCAGCCGGGCTGAATCCAAAGTATATTCCAACCAAATGACCGGTTCGTTGTAAGTCCAGGCCAAACCAGTGCATTTCCGGCTTTTCGCCATTCGCACGGCTTCATCCGGTGAAATTTCCCGCATACCTTTGAGCAATTTATCCGGTTCTTCGGCACAGGCTATCTCCCAGTTTTGGCAATGCAAACAGTGATAATTACAGCCGATTCCGCCGAAGGAGAGCACAGAACTGCCCGGGAAGAAATGAAATAGGGGTTTTTTCTCGATAGGGTCAGCAGCCACTGAGGAGACCTTCGCATAATTGACCGGCTTTACAGTTCCATTTTCATTCTGCCGGACACCACAGACCCCTGCCTTGCCTGGATTTATAACGCATCGCCACAAGCAGACGTTACAACGCACACGTTGCCCATCTAGTTTATCGTAAAGCAGTCCCTCCGCCATGACCATGCGTCCTCTCTCAAATTATAGCACTTGCCACGATATTGCATTGTGCCCCCAAAATAACGCAAGATCGATAGCCTCTGCGGTTAACTTGACAATGTAATTTATCAGCTTCGTTTTTTTCGTTGCTTCTCAGGAGAAAGAGACATTGCTAATGATTTAGCATGTTATTTATATGAAAATCGGGCTCCATTTAAGGGTTACATCAATTCTAAATAAGTAGTTTTATCTTTGACATCAGATTCATTCTTCTGATAAAATTCCGATTTGGTCGGATTGAGTAAAATCCAACCCACAGTTTTCAGTGGATGGGCGGGCGAGCGATTCGAATGAGTATTTCTGTGTTAGTATGCTGCCCGTTTGGCTGTGCCGAATTAAATTAAATTCAAAGGAGGCCTTATGAAAATTACTTTTAGCGTGATCAAGGCTGATATCGGAGGATGGGTTGGACATTCCAGTATGCATCCCGACTTAATGGCCGAAGGTGATAGATGCCTGGCCAAAGCCAAGAAATCAGGGCTTCTCATAGACTACCATGTAACCAAGTGCGGTGACGACCTGCAATTCATAATGACGCATGTGCACGGCACCGATGACAAGAAAGTCCACAAACTGGCCTGGGACGCATTTATTAACTGCACCGCTATTGCAAAGAAACTGAAACTTCACGGCGCCGGTCAGGATTTGCTTACCACCGCTTTTTCCGGCAATGTGAAAGGACAGGGCCCCGGTGTGGCCGAGATGGTCATTAATGAGCGCGAAGCTGAGCCGATAATCGTATTTATGGCCGACAAGACCGCTTCCGGCGCATGGAACTTGCCGTTGTATCACATGTTCTGTGATCCCTTCAATACCATCGGCCTGGTTATATCATCCAATATGCACAGCGGCTTCAAGTATGAGGTCCACGACGTCAAAGAGAGTAAGAAAATAGTCTTCAACTGTCCCGAGGAGATCTACGACATGCTGGTCTTTATCGGAGCGCCTTCAAGGTACTCGGTCAAGGCCGTCTACTCCCGCGAGACCGGTGAGATAGCTGCCAGCTCATCCACCCAGAAGCTCTCTATGCTAGCAGGACGCTACGTTGGCAAAGATGATCCGGTATGTATCGTCAGGGCACAGGGTATTTTCCCGGCGGTCGGCGAGGTATTGGAACCTTTTGCCCGCCCGCATATAGTTGAGGGCTGGATGCGCGGTTCACACCACGGCCCCCTCATGCCTGTGTCAGTAAGCGACGCCGTTCCAACACGTTTCGACGGTCCTCCCAGAGTGATAGCAGCCGGCTTTCAGCTTGCCAATGGCAAACTGGTCGGTCCGGTAGACATGTTCGCCGACCTGGCGTTTAATAATGCCCGTCAGCAGGCCCTCGATATGGCCGACATGCTGAGAAGGCATGGCCCGTTCGAACCGCACAGGCTTCCGCTGGAAGAAATGGAATATACCACCATGCCCCAGGTCATGAAGAAGCTGTCCGGACGGTTCAAGAAAATATAGTTAACATATGCCCAGGATGCTTCTGGCGACCACCAACCGCGGCAAAGCCGCTGAATACGATGTCTTGTTTAAAGGACTGGATTTCGAGCAGGTGACACTCGACCAGGTTGGTATCAACCAGGAAGCGCCGGAAAATTACCCTACTTTCGAAGAGAATGCCCGCTCAAAGGCCGAATTCTATTCGGCCTTGAGCGGGCTTATTACTATAGCCGACGATTCCGGGTTGGAAGTCGATGCTCTCGGCGGAGAACCCGGTATACGCTCATCCCGTTATGCCGGGGATAACGCCACCGACACCGACCGCGTTAACTTTTTACTCAACAAGCTCCGGCATATCCCCCCGGAGAAGCGTACCGCAAAATTCAGGTGCGTGATAGCTGTCGCCATCCCCGGCAGCAGCACAAAGACATTCGAGGGCGAATGCAGGGGCTGTATCGCTGTAAAGCCCAGGGGAGAAAACGGGTTTGGTTACGATCCTATTTTTTACCTCCCCGAATACGGCAAGACCATTGCCGAAGTCATGCCTGAACTGAAAAATGAAATTAGCCACAGGGGCAGGGCAGCCCAAAAAGCACGGACGCTGCTGGAAAGCCTTTCGGGCCATTAACAAACGCTTCTACCCGGCTTTTTCTCTCAGTCTGCCACTATAGGTATTTGCCCGGTAACCACATCAAAGTGGTATCCTATTAGAGTTGTTCATTATTTTCTCAGCATAAGGAGCAGGCAGATGTCGGAGAATTATTCAGCCCTATTTCAACCCTTCAAAATTGGCAAAATGGAGGTAAAGAACCGCCTGTCTGTACCTCCCATGGGCTCAGGCTTCGCCGCCGATGACGGCGGGATTTCAGAGCGCCTCATACAGTATCATGAGCAACGGGCCAAAGGAGGCTTCGGCCTGATTATAGTTGAAGTATCAGCAGTGGACGGGGAAAGGGGATTGGGCAGTAATCATCAGTTGTGCGTATACGATGACAAATTTATACCGGGATTTAAAAAGCTGGCGGATACGGTACATAAATACGGTACAAAGCTGGCAGTCCAGCTTTATCACCCGGGCCGCAGTACATTCTCCTTTTTACTGAAGGATCAACCCCCGGTCGCTCCTTCCGAGGTGCCTGACCCCATCTATCGCCAGGTGCCTCACGCGCTCACGATCGACGAGATAAAAGTCCTGGTCGAGAAATTCGCCCAGGGTGCGCGTAGGGTCAAAGAGGCGGGATGCGATGCGGCTGAGTTCCACGGCGCCCATGGTTACCTGATATCGGAATTTATGTCCGCCTATGCCAATAAACGTACCGACGAATACGGGGGCGGCTTTGAGGGCTTCCTGCGCTTCCCATTGGAGATAGTAAAACGGTCGCGTGAGCTGGTTGGCGCGGATTTTCCGCTTATTTTCCGCCTCAGCGCCGATGAGATGGTACCGTTGGGCCGTACGGTCCCCGAGAGTATCGAAATGATGAAGCGCCTGGTGGCGGCAGGAATCAACGCCGTTGATGTTTCTATCGGCGTGCCGGAGTCCAGC
>JAPLHL010000090.1 GCA_026389655.1 Chloroflexota bacterium | reverse complement strand
CGAAGTACTTCTGGGATAATCCGGCTGCCTTAAATACAGGAAGAACACCATCCTCGCCGGCTTTAAAATATAATAGCTGCCCCTCAGGAGCGGTTAATACCGCTTCAAGCAGAAGGCTGTACTTCAATATTACCAGGGCGCTAAGTGAATTATTGACAACTTCACCCAGGTAGCCACGTGCCCGAGAGCCGATGTCCTCGATTTTGCCAGCTTTATTTTCAATGGCAAAATAATAGCCGTTGAGCGGAATTTCCATGAGCTTCATAAGGGCTTTCTGTATTGTACAGGAATATCCTATGTCTACCAGTCCCATTTTACTCCCGGTTTTCATGCCTTGAGCCCTACAATATGATAGAAGATATTCCCTCTCCCCTTCAGCCTGTGACGCCAGTATATTGAAGACTGCGAACAGGCTGTTCCTGATCAGGTTGTAATCCTGAGGTAGTGAGACATCCCTGTTCAAAACATTAGAATCCAGGACATGCTCTATAGCCTGCATATTTTCTGCGCTGACGTTCAGGCGCTTTTCAAATAGATACCTCAGCGTCCCGTTGAAATCCCGGCTCAGGAAGGGCAGGAGGTCTTCCGGCCTGCGCAAACCGGCAAAGAGGTCAGCTCGCCTCGAACAAAGCAGATAGCTGCTGGAAGGCAAGTTTAAACCCGCCTGCTGGATCGCGGCCGCCCCGGCAATATCCTGGTACATTTTCTGAATTGCATAGCCTTCACGGGAGAGGAAATAGAGCAGCGTCACACCATCAAGCCTGACGGAATTGATTAGCCAGACAAGAAAGTTGTGCATGAGGGGACCGAAGACGGTATAACCCAGCGTATATGGGTTGCTAAGCGGCTTCTCGCCATACCAGAAATCGTACGGATATGTATTGAGGCAGAAATGGTTGCTGATTATGCCGTAGAGCAGGTTCTCCCGCCAGCCTTTACGCGGGTTCAGCACCTGCCACAAATATTGACCATGTGCACTCTGGCGGAAGAGCACCGAGGGCTTCATGACATGCACGATAGAACGATAATAACCGCGGTTACTCAGCATCTGGAGGTCAGACTGTTCGTTATCTCCAACGTGCAGGAAGTTATTATCCGTTATTCTCTCCTGCTTTATAATGTAGTCCCACATATCGCCGCGGTCCTTACGCTTGCCTTCCTCGCTGGAGATATATAACTGGTGATAACCTGCGATGCCTTTTGCTGCGAGTATGCGCTCGATATGCGGACGCTCAAAATAAGTGTCGGTGGTGAGGATAATCCGCTTACCCGCCTTTTTCGCCTCCTCAAAGGAGGCCAGCATGTCCCGGCGGGGAATGAGAAGGCCAATTTCTGTTGTAAGCTCAAGCTCCAGTATATCGTCTGCAACGTCCTGGATAACGCCGGCCGTACCCGCCAGCGATTGATAAATTTGTGATATTTTTACATCGCCGGACTGACCTAACTGAGAACGAATTTTATTTTCTGCCTCTTGCCGCAGCCGTGCAAAGTCCTTTAACCCGTAGTGCTGCTGCACCAATTCTTCGAGGTATTGAAACACTTTTACCGGGCTGGCAAAAGGCCTGCAGAGCAGCGTATCAAATATATCGAAGGAAACTACATCCACCAGCATCAGTGCATCCCTGACCTTCCCGGCTGGAGAAGTAATGAAATAGGGAGAGATCTTCATAGCATCGGTAAAGGAAAATATATCCTTTTTGATGTCAGTGATAATGATGTATTTGAGGCCACGCGAGCGGGCTGAAAGTGTAAAACAACGCTCGATAACATGCTGCAATGCGCCGTCGTTCTGGCCTCTTTCTTCAGGAAAATCGTCCCTGGTAAGGCGCATATCCAGCAGCGGCTTCATAGCCTCTTTTTTGAACCAGAACATGGAACCGGAGGGATAATCAATGTATTCGTCCGGGTCAAAATCAAAGCCCAGCCTGTTGACGAACGGCGCTGCAATCCATTTATTCGACATCCAGGTATAACTCCAGTATGGCATTTCCTCGAAACGCTCGGGATAAATGATGCCAACATCAGCGTCACGGGCAAAAATCGTAAGTATGGCCTGTATACGCTGTCTGGATCCCAGAACCATTTTATACAGGTACTGGCGCCGGTCCATCTTCTCCGTTCCGGTATAGAGGGACTTTTTAGTATGTACCTTGCATATATAATCGAAATCGTTCAGCTCAGAAGCGAAATCAACCAGGAAAGGCTTGATATCCCGGCCACGATTTTCAACGATCTTCACGATGGTCTTTTCTAACAGAGGTAAGCTGCCGACTTGCCGGTTAATAACCTGCTGATCATTCTCATCCTTGACTGATATCAGTAAAGTATAAGGGCATGGCATGTTTTTCAAATATGAGCAAACCTCTGTAAAAACCCCGGCGTAATAAGCGTGCACAACAACGGCCACCTTAAGTTTTTTCGGCAATAAAAACTGCTTTGGCTCTATTTTAAAGGCAGTTTGCTGTTCAGTACCCTGCTTCAGTTGCGCTAGCCATTTTGATACATTATTCTCATTCTGCCAGTAACGCTTGTACCTTTGCCAGAAGATGCTCCAGCCGTACAGTATCATGACCTGCACACCGGAGAAAGCCAGCCAGTAGAAATGCTTTATGACTGGAGGAAAGTGCCTGATGATCGGGTCTTTGAGCCAAAGCATGACACGCATGACCGCATCATTGATGCGTCTTCTGATATTGTTCTGTTTTGTGCGTGAATTAAAACCGGCTTTCATTTAGGCTGCTTATAATAGCGAGAAAGTGGATTTTATATTTCCTCGGCAAAGCGCCGCTGGAGCTTATTGAAGGTCAGGATACCGATCGCTACGGAAATCACCGCGGCGGCCACGGCGATTATCAGGCTGTAAGCCGAAGGCAACTGGCCATAGACCATGACATCGCGGTAGATAATGATATATTGCGTAATGGGATTGAGCAGGTAATAACGCTGCACCTGCTCGGTGATGGACATCAGCGGATAAAATATGGGACAGAGGAAGAACAGCATTTGGCTCAGCACTTCCCAGATCTGGTTGATGTCCCGGAAAAACACATAGAGCGAAGCCAGAACGAGCGCTATGCCATAAACGAACCAGAAGTAGATAAGAAAGATGAACGGGAACAGTAAGATAGTCGGCGGTAAGCTGCCGGCGGCGAAATAAAGGATGGGGATAATGATGATGAACTCGAGCAGCGAGCTAACGAGGTTTGACAGCATGCAACTCAGCACTAATATCTGCCTTGGGATATAGACCTTGGTGACCAGGCTGGATTTGCCCACAACGGCATAGACTGCGGCATTAGTGCTCGTAGCAAAGAAGCGCCAGGACATCAGACCCACCAGCAGGTAGCTAGCGAAATTGGGCTCTTGCTTGAAAAGATAGCGGAAGACGACGAACAACACCAGCGCCATCAATAAAGGGCTGAGCAGTGACCATAGAAAACCCAGCGCAGTATTCTGATAGCGGTTTTTCAAGTCGACAATGGTGAGGGTGCCGATCAGCTCCCGGAATTTAAAGATCTCAATCATGTCCCTGTCTTATTCTCCTCGCTGTGGATCCCTGCATCAGCCCGTTTTTCCCCATGAATAGCCCGGCATATCTGGCAGTTTCATAAACCAGCGCATACAGCAACCATTTCCCGTAATGGTTAGTTCTGAGGAATTTGTATTCAGCCCCCAGGTAACCGGCCATGCCACTGCCGGGTTTATCAGCAGTTTTGGGCAACTTTGAAGCCCCCTGCCTGATGGCAAGGCCGAAATCAAGGTGCTTATCAAATAGTTCTTTTAAACCGTAGTCATGCGAATGGTAGACGGCCGCGGCGGGCTCGTAATTGATGGTAAGCCCCGCTTCAATAAAGCGAGCAGCTATCTCTTTATCCTCTGCCATTACCATATTTTCAGCAAATTGATATTTAAGCAAAATTTCTTTTCTGTATGCCGAATTTACATCCGATATGAAAACGTTGTCGTGGTAGTAACCGGCAGAACCAGATTGTACCACTATTTTAAATGCGGGGAAATTGTAGTGATAGAAAAATTTCTCCGGGGGCTTCGTGTTCTCCCATGGTACCTGCCTGCCTACCACCATGGCGACCTGCAGGGTGCTAAAATCATCAATCAGCTTCTGCAGCCAGTTGTTATCCAGAGGCAGGGCATCCTGCGTAATATATACAACGAATTTTCCCTGCGACATGCCGGCGCCCAGGTTACGCGTGCGGCTGTGATGAAATTCGTCCGGGGATATCTGGTGGAGCCTGGCAGGATATTTACGGGCAACTTCCAGTGTGCCGTCGGTGGAGCCTGAGTCTATCACGATCACTTCGTAGGCGCCATCGAATTGCTGATTGTAGATGCGCTCCAGCAGCCGTGGGAAATTAGCGCCACCGTTTTTAGTAAGTATGATGATGCTGGCATTCAAGCCTGTCATTTATTCATCATGCCTTATAATAGCTTCCCTTGGCAAGGAGCCGCAGTAGCTTCTCTGCTTCCAGGCTCTCTTTGAAGGTGGCAATGACGCCCAGCCGGTAGAGCTCGGCATCGCTGCGTTTACGGGATTTTTGCACTATTTTCCTCTTATTCAGCATTTTGTCCAGGAATTTGAGGAAGCTGAAATGCGCACGGCAGACAGCCCATGCGGCAGCAAAATTGCCGCTTAACAAATAGTTGGCCCAGCGGTAGAGATTAAAACAGAAGTTGATCAGCATGCCGCGCCACATGTTGCCGCCATCCAAATTTTTAACGATATTAAAGAGGTGGTTGCGTGTATTGAGGAAGACCTTATAGGCATCGGCATTGCTGCGGGTGCCGAAAGTACCGCTTTCACGATGAAACATAACCGCATCAGGCGCGTAGGCCACTTTATATCCGTAAAGCCAGGCCTTCCAACCCAGGTCTTGCTCTTCGCAGGATGCAAAATGGTCCTCGTCAAACCCGCCAATGGAGAGGAAGAAGTCCTTCTTCACCAGCACGCCGGCTGCACAACCGAAGCCGGTATATCCGGGCTCATTGTAAGCAGGACAATCCTTTGCGCCATAGCCGCGGTAGAAACCGCCACCGATAATGGTGATCTTGCCTCCAGCTGTATTAATGGTGTCACGCCGATCGTAATAGAGCATCTTTGAGGCGACGGATATGACATCCGCATCCTTCAGGGCGGGACGGACCAGCTCGCGCAGCCAACCGGTGTTAACCTCGGTATCATTATTAAGAAAGACCAGGTATTCGCCAGCGGCAGCCTTTGCTCCCTCGTTATTGGGCTTGCAGAATCCGTAATTCTTATCCATCCGGATGATTTTGACGGCCGGGAAGTTAGCCCTGATATATTTCTGTGAGCCGTCAGTAGAGGCGTTATCCACCATGATGACTTCCACCTTATCCTGAGGGTAATCCAACGCGGCCAGTGAGCTCAAACATACTGGCAGGAAATCTTTTCCGTTCCAGTTGACGATAATAATACTGATGGCAGGAAGAATGTCGTCAGCAAGTTTGGGAGGCACTTCAGTCACGGCCGTCTCCCCTCAGCCGGAAGCGTACGATACCAAAAAGCTGTCTCCATTCCAGGTTCCAGTTCAGCTTTCTCAACAATGTCCGATCTGATACGCTACGAAGGCCCGAGTAGAAATGCCTCAGTTGCAAAATATACTTTCTTTCCTGAAATGCGGCAAGGTAGGCGCCGAGCTTGGAGCGTGGATAGGGCCAACCCTTGACGATGCTGTAGGCCATGACCATGGCTTCGATAATAATCAGCAGGGGAGAAAGCAGCAGCAGTGTGGGCCATTTAAAGGTGGATAAGATGAGGTAAAGGCGATTCTTCTCCAGGTGGAAGAATTTCTCAGGGGTCATGCTCAACCGGTACCTGTGATAAATAACGGATGAGGGTAAACAGTACATATCATATCCCATCAGCGCCAGCAGCCACGATATGACCACATCGTCATTGTACATGAAACAGTATGCGGGCGCTCCGTCCATGCGGGTGAAAAGATCTTTTCTTATCAGGTAAGAGCAGCCGCTTATGCCTTTCACTTTCTGCGGCTGGTTATCAGGCCTGTCAGGCTCGTGCAAATGGCGGCAGAAGCCCAGGCCGGAGAAGTGGACATTCAGGCCAGTGCAATTTATCACAGCCTGATGTCCGAGAATAAGTACCTTGGGGCAGACTGCACCTGCCTGCGGGTGTCCTTCCATGAATTCAACCATCCGGGCAAGCCAATCCGGTTCAGCTTCGGTATCCATATTAAGCGGGGAGATGTAGTCACCGTTAGCCTGAGCAAGGCCGCTGTTGATGCCCCCCGCATAGCCTGAATTTTCTTTGTTTGCAACGAATGTCATCCCAGGATATTTTTGACGCATATATTCGAAGCTGCCGTCTGTGGAAGCGTTGTCGACCAGGATAACCTCATAATTATCATATGATTGATTTAGCACTGAAGACAGGCACGTATCCAGATAGGCAATGCCGTTGTAATTGACGATGATCACGGAAACCTTAGGCGGGAGCTTATTCATTGGCTATCGCTTTATAGTAAAAGATTTTTACAATTGGCATCAGACTGGCTGCGAGTAATATGCTGAAGTCCGCTTTCAATGAATGTTTCATTATCTAAACTACCCATGCGAAACGCACGGCTAATTGTATCATAAAGCTGGTAGAAAAATGACCGTTCCCACTTCCTGCACACATTATAACCAGGGGCTCATTCAAGGACTTTAAGGTCTATCGTCCGCGAAGTCAAACAACAACACCTTTATTTGAAGTCCGTAATATTGGCGCAATCCGCAATACACTAGCTCGAAATTGTCAATCCATTACTTTGGTACCGTTTGGCCCCGTACCTTATGGCTATTTACAATTTATCCGTACAATCTAGATAATGGTAAAGCATTTTATTCTTCCTTGTAATATAAAAACTATGCGTAATTCAATACTTATTGTCTACTCTAAATAGATCTTCTAATAACTCAAGTGGATGGTTGTGGTGGAAGGAAAAATGGACGGGCATGGGAGCGGTACCCCTTCCATACCTGCCCATTTTCCATGGGTGGACACAGGTTCCAATACCGGTCAAATCTCGTGCGATAGCACAATGTTGAAAGCAGCTACTACGTCAGGATCAAATTGAGTGCCCGAGCACCTGTTAATCTCCTCAATTCCCTTTTCACTTGATAGTGCAGCTCTATAGGGCCGGTCGGACGTCATAGCATCATAACTGTCAGCTACCGCCAGTATCCTGGCGCCAAGCGGAATATCGTCACCTTTTAGATCCTGATCAAAGCCCTCCCCGTTGTAATATCCATGATGAAACAGAATTATGTTTAAAATGTCCTGGCTGACTATCGGCTTAACTATCCCCGCACCAATAGATGCATGTGCCATCACATGCCGGTACTCATCTTCTGTTAACCGCTCCGCTTTATTAATAATATTATAGTCTATGGCTATCTTTCCGGTGTCGTGTAATAGCGCTCCAAGGCGAATATTATCCAGTTCATCACCCGATAAATTCATTTTTTGGGCTATGGCTACTGCAATCTCGGCTACCCTTCGCGAGTGACCGGCGGTGTACTTATCCTTGGCTTCCAGTGCAAAGACGAGCGATTCAATCGAATTTAAAAAAAGCTTCTGGATCTCCTTTTTTTGATTTTCGACCTGGGTCAAAAGGCTCTCCTGAAACTCCTGTATGTCCTGCTCCAGCTTTTGTTTCTCCAATACCTTGCCAACTATCTGTGTCATATATTCCAGGTCAAAAGGTTTCATTATGTAATCCTGTGCCCCATTTCTCATGCAATCCACTATTATGTGCGGGTCGACTATGGCAGTAGCCATAATTACCGCAGTCCCCGGAAAGGACTCCAATATCTCAGGCAATAGATCAGTGCCTGATTTCCCCGGCATCTTGATATCAAGGATCACCAACCGCGGTTGACCATCCCTAATAAGATCAATCACTTCTTTAGCGTCACCGGCCTCTATACACTCGTGCCCCGCTTTCGTCAGTCTTTTGCTTATAGATCTCCTCACCAGCGGCTCATCATCTACAACCAATATCTTGCCATGTTCGGTATCAGATGTCATTCAAACCTCCTGAGTCATATATACCCTGATCATTAAGTAACCGATGTTCACGTTAAATTCCTCATCCAAATCAACTTAATCCCGTAGCAAATACTGAGGCCCAATCCTGTGCCTTTACCAACATCCTTAGTGGTAAAAAACGGGTCGAATATACGCTTCATATTATCTGAAGATATTCCAACACCATCATCGGCGAAAGAAATTACTATTTTGCCGTTAACCCTTTCAGCCTTTATGGTAAGTTTTCCTCCTTTATGCGCTGCATTCATTGCATATTCAGCGTTTAGTATTATGTTAAGAAATACCTGCTGCATCTGGTAATAGTCAACAATAACTTCAGGCAGATTATTTTCAAATATCTTCTCTACGCTGATGTTATTCACTTTATGCTCATAGGAACGCAGCCTCAGCACATCATCGAGTATGCATTGTATCTGTGTTAGCTGTCTGACCGGGGGATGCTTGCGAGCAAAAGTCAACAGGTTATTTACAACCGTTGAAGCACGAAGAGCTTCCCTATAAATAGCATTAAGGTCTTCCTTATAATCCTGCTCTGGATCCTGTTCAACCAGCATTTTCGATAAACCAATAACGCTGGTTAATGGGTTATTGAGTTCGTGGGCTATTCCAGCCGCCATTTCGCCAATAGAGGCAAGGCGGTCGGTTAGATAAAGCCTATCCCGTCTTTCACGTTCATCAGTTACATCAGTGAAAACAAGCAGGAGGTTTTCCCGGTACATCGATATAATATCAATAATATAAATCCTGGTATTGCCGTTTAACCTGTACCTGAACTCGTTCTGCCCGTTATTGTTAAGGCCAGCCTGAAACGCCGCAACTGCTTTCGATAATTTATCTGAATGTATAACTTCCGGCAATAGCTTCCCTATAACATCATTTTGTGTCTTGGACTGGCTCTCATAAAACAGCCGGTTTGCGAAAACCACCCTGCTGTCTTCATTGAGTACCATAACAGATGAAGGCATGCACTCCAGGATGCGGTTTATTAATTCCTCATGGGCCTTTAGCCGGGCTTCGGCACGTTTACGCTCTGAAATATTGGCAGCAGAAACGACAAATCCCCTGGAATTGTGCCTTGGATCCCGAACAACCGATGTAGATACCAATACGTCGGTTGAACTTCCGTATTTTGATAAGACTGATAACTCACTGTGAGCTTCGCCGGCTTGATTGGTTGCATCCAGTAATTCATTGGCCTGCTTCTTATCTATAACAAAGTCACTAAAGTCAAATCCGACAATCTCATCCATTTTAGCCCCAAGTAAACATG
>JAPLHL010000444.1 GCA_026389655.1 Chloroflexota bacterium | reverse complement strand
ACGTTTGACGATGAAGGCCGCATGGTACCGCTAAAAGAGCCGTATCCGGGCAGTAATCTCTTCTCTCTCGCTTCCGGAGGCGCAATTTATATACGTGACCCTTATCAACACCTCGTCTGGCAGCAGTTGAATGGCTGCGGGTTTTACCACATGACGGATGAGGATTGGGAGCTGATATTGCCGTATCTTGAGGAGAATGAACGTCTATTTGGCATCAAGGTAGAAGAGTTATTGACTGTAGACGGCAAGCTGCTCAAACCGATGGATGTATACCGTAAGGTTGCACCCGTTAAGATCGCTGCTTTGGGTAAAAAAGCGGAGGGACCGGTTACGACTGAAGTAGAAGAATTGACTGTATCTACGGGCGAATAGTCATAAAAGAGAATTAAGATGACTGTAATGATTAAGAAACCGACAACCGAAAATGGACTCAGGAAGATCGTAGAAGAGATGTCCGGTGTTGATTTGGGCACGTGTTATCAGTGTAAAAAATGCACGAGCGGGTGCCCTGTTGCTAGGCTCACAAAATCGGTGCCCTCCGAGATTATCAGGCGGCTGCATCTCGGCGCCGGCAATGAGCTGCTGGACAGCGATCTTATCTGGATGTGCCTGTCATGTGAAACCTGTTACAGCAGGTGCCCTATGCAGATCAATACGGCTGCGGTCATCGATGCATTGCGTGTTCTGGCGGTGGAGAAGAAGGCTGCTGTACAGCAGGGCAATGTGCCGTTGATGAACAGCATGTTCCTGAAAACCGTGGAGTCCTTCGGTCGCACCTATGACCTTGCAATGATAATGGCCTACAAGCTGGGTACCGGCTCCATTATGAGTGATACGGAAAAATTCCCCGCCATGCTGCAGAAAGGCAAGATGGCTCTTCTGCCGCATACCGGCGCAGATAAGCAAGTTGTGAAGCGGATTTTCAAGAAATCGCAGCAGAGCAAAGGAATAGTAAAATGAAATATGCATATTATCCGGGATGCTCGGCACATTCGACGGCACGTGATATGCACGAATCGGCTGCCGCTGTAGCACGCGTGCTCGGCATTGAACTGGTAGAGATCAAAGGGTGGTCGTGCTGCGGCGCTACTGCGGCCCATCAGACGGATAGGGTACTGGCCGCTGCTTTGCCAGCCGCTAACCTGCTCCTGGCAAAGGAAATGGGTCTAGATACCATCGTTAATTGCGCAGCCTGCTACAATCGCATGAAGACCTCCAATCACGAGGTTTCAACTTCTCCCTCTATGAAAGCCAAAGTGGCCGATTCGATCGGCAAAGAATATGACGGCTCAGTTGAGGTGAAGCATTTTGTTGAAGTACTCGTGGGTGAGTATGGACTCGATAAGCTGCGTAAGCGTTTTAAGCAGTCGCTAAACGGGTTAAAAGTAGCCTGTTATTACGGCTGTTTCCTGGTGCGGCCTCATGAGGTCACCGGGTTCGATGACCCCGAGAATCCTACTTCCCTAGACCGTCTCGTAACGGCGATGGGTGGAGTCAGCCTGGATTGGCCTCACAAGGTCGAGTGTTGTGGTGGGGGATTGAACCTCACTCGCACTGACGTGGTGGTCAAACTTTCAGGGTCAATCATTGAGATGGCTAAGGCGTCCGGCGCTGACTGCATAGCCGTGGCGTGTCCCATGTGCCAGGCCAGCCTGGACCTCAGGCAGAGTGATATTTTAAAGGAGACCGGTACAAAACTGGATATGCCGGTTGTTTATATTACACAGCTTCTCGGACTGTGTCTCGGTATACCACAAAAAGAGCTTGGACTTAACAGGCTGATGGTGGCGCCGAAGGCAATTTTACAGGCGATAAAGTGAACAGTTTAACCCAAATATCTGGAAGGTAACCGAAAATGGATAAAACTGAAAATAAGAAGATTGGAGCAGTTCTGGTACAGGGCGGCGGCATTGCCGGTATTCAGGCTGCGCTTGACCTTGCCAACTCGGGTTTCAAGGTATACCTGATCGAACGTTCTGCAGCCATCGGCGGAATGATGTCGCATCTGGATAAAACGTTTCCGACAGGTGACTGTGCTACCTGCATAGTTTCTCCCAAATTGGTGGAATGCGCACGCAATCTAAACGTTGAAATCTTAACGCTCTCGGAGTTGGTCGACCTGCAGGGTGGTCCGGGCAATTTTAAGGCAACCATCAAGCGGCATCCCCGGTTTGTCGACGAAGTGAAATGTACGGCCTGCAGCCAGTGTACCGATGCCTGCCCGGTTAATGTCCCCAACTTCTTCGATCGTAACCTCGGTACGCGCAAGGCCATTGCCAAGCACTATGCCCAGGCCACGCCGAATATTTTTGGGATACTGAAAAATGGTCATTCACCATGCAAAGTCGCCTGCCCGGCCAATGTGAATGTACAGGGCTATGTCCAGCTTATAAAGAAGAAAGAATATATCAAGGCAGTCAACCTGATCCGGGAGAGGAATCCACTGTCTGCCATATGCGGCCGTGCCTGCAATCATCCTTGCGAAGCGGCCTGCACACGTAATTCCGTGGACGGACCTGTTGCCATTCGTCTGTTAAAGAGGTTTGCATCAGATAAAGAAATTGAAATGATTGAATCCGGCGCAATCTCACTGCCTGCTGAGAAGACACCTCACGAGGGTGCCAGGAAGATTGGAATAATCGGCGCCGGCCCGGTGGGATTGACTGCCGCTGCCGACCTGGCTGACCGCGGCTATGCCGTGGCGGTATACGAGGCATCTTCGGCAGCCGGCGGAATGCTCCGCTGGGGGATCCCGGAATACCGGCTTCCCAGGAAAATACTCGATCATGAGGTCGAACTTATCAGACGCAAGGGAGTTAAATTTGTCTATAACTGCCGCATAGGCGACGGTATCTCATTAGAGAAGCTGCGCAAGGTGAACGAAGCGGTATTTATTGGTGTTGGTGTGCAGGTGAGCCGCAAGCTTGGTGTAGGAGGAGAGGACCTGCCGAATATCAACTATGGGGTTGAGTTCCTGAGGGAAGCCAGCTCAAAGGAGAATCCTCCAAAGGTTCATAATAGAGTCATTGTGATCGGCGGCGGCAACGTGGCTGTGGATGTCGCCCGCACCGCCAGGCGTTTGGGTGCTAAAGAAGTTGAGATGGTCTGCCTTGAGCAACGCGAAGAGATGCCTGCCCTGCCGGAGGAAGTCGAAGCAACCATCGAGGAAGGTATTAAGATCCATAACGGCTGGGGCCCGCGGCGTATCCTGGGTTCGGGAGCTGTTGAAGGCATCGAATTCAAACGCTGCACGAGCGTGTTCGATGCGAACGGACGCTTTAACCCGGTCTATGATGAAAAAGACCTTTCAACATTGAAAGCCGACCAGATAATAATCGCAATAGGGCAGGCCCTTGATAAGCAGTTTATGAGTCATGCCGGCGTTGATATGGAGCGCGGGTGCTTCAAAGTTGATCCTGTCACGCTCGAAACGTCGGTCTAAGGCGTCTTTGCGGGTGGCGACAGCGTCTCCTGTCCGGCCTCAATTATCCAGGCGGTGGCTGCCGGCA
>JAPLHL010000450.1 GCA_026389655.1 Chloroflexota bacterium | reverse complement strand
CACAGGCCGAGCCACCCGGTCCCGCACCTATAACGATGGCATCATAGTCTATGTTCTGCATGTTTCAGCTCCTCTAAGCTCAATGCTGATTTCTTCTAAATGTTACGGGCTTTCCTAAGGCTATCCAGCACGGCACTGCGGCTGAATTCAACTGCCGCGGCAAATATATTATTCGCATATATCTTTAGCTGTCAATTTACCATATCGGCAATATCGACCGGACAATATCCCCCGGAAATACCCTTTGTTGAAAATAATTTCTTCATATGTTAGTTTGAATGTGGGGAAGTCTGGTCCTAAATTTTCAGTTCGAAATACTGGACCTGAAAGCCTTATTGGGAGCCCGGGTTTCTTCTGCAATAACGCTGCTCAAGGAGGAGTCATATGACTTTAGGGACAGGGAAAATCGTTGGCATCGTAATTTTGATCATAGTTGCGCTCGCAGCAATTGGAGTCGGCGCCTACCAGATGGGCACGGATACCGGTTATAAAGCCGGCTACGCCAAAGGCAACGCCGATGGATATACCAAGGGCAATGCGGATGGCTACTCCAAGGGCCAGGGAGCAGGGTACCAGCAGGGCAAGCAGGAAGGCGAGACAGACGGATACAATAAAGGCTACTCGGAGGGCATGGCAAAAGGCCAGGCGCAGGGGCAGGCGCAGGGACAACAACAGGGCGAGCAGATCGGGTATACCAACGGTTATAACGCAGGATGGAATAAAGGCTGGACCTACGGATGGCAACGCGGCTGGTGGCAGGGCTGCACCAACTGCTGGCAGCATTGCTCACCTTTCGTAGCAGGCAACCAGGAACTTACGACCTTTTCCAGCGGTCCCACACAGTCATGGATGCCGCAGTCGCCGTCGGCCCCGGCGCCGCAGTAATAAGATATATGGAGGGTATGGACTGATGTCATCAGTCCATACCCTCTAAAAAAGCCCTCACATTCTGACCCAGTACCAGGTGATTATATCCGCCCTCCAGGACACCAAAACGCCTCCCGTTACAGTTCTTCAAAGCGTATTCCTTCACAATCCCGCCAATCGTCCGGTAGTCTTCCGTAGTCAATAGCCTTCCCCAATCGTCGATATGCCGGTCGAACCCCGCTGAGACGGCTATGATGTCTGATTTTTTCTCATCAAGGAACCGCTTCACATGATCTAAAAAGTCCTGCCTGTTGCCGTCTTCAGGATGAAAATAGGTCACAGCCGGATTTGCCTTAAAAATATTAGCTGTACCGTCTCCGAAATGCAGGTCGAAATCGAGCACCAGCGCGGAACCGATCTTTTTCTCTTCCAGCAACCTGGAAAGGGCTATGGCAATATTATTGAAAAAGCAGAATCCCCAGCAGCTATCGGCGCTGGCGTGATGGCCCGGCGGCCTGATAGCCGCAAAGGCAGCCTTGCCCTGGTTTCCCATCTCAGCAGCTTTAAGAGCACCACCGACGGCCAGCATCGCCGTCTCGTAAACGCTGCCGTACTTCTGCACATAGTTTAGATGAACAGACGTATGGCATAAAAGTATGTCATCCAGGCCGGCGCTTTGCGGCTCAATAACTTCAAAACCGTCGAGCTCTTTTATGATAGCCTCCATGCGGCCCGCTTCCGCTGCCGGATCATTCTCATAGACTTGCGTGAAGCGCTGATGATAAACCACCTTCATAGTTGGCCTCCCCTTTACAAAATAGCGGATGCTCTTGAATTATACATCCGGAAGAAAGCACCTGCTCTCGAAAAGGCATAGACAGCCGGAAGCCCCGATGATAGTATTAAGGCACAAATAATCACGTTTAGTGACAGAAGGGGGCCCAGCTATGTTTTCCAGGGAGTGGTTCATATATGTATTCGGCCGCTGGATCTTGCTCTCAGGCATTGCCGGGGCTGCATTACAGGTATTGCTCAGGAGCCAGATCGGCATACCTGACTTCCCGGCATTCCTGCTCAACCAGCTCTTGCTGGCATGTGTTTTCTGGTATGTCGACAAATATATTTTCCAGAGGCATTTCGGCAAGGTAAAGGACCTGTTTAAATTCCCTCGAGTCAAAGGTCAGTTCGACACCAAACGTGAATTTACAAAAATCACCGAGGAATACGACCAGTTCGCCGCTGATTTCCAGAAAGAACCGGACAATCCGCAGGCCTGGCTCAACCGCTACCTGGATTTGTATCACTCAGTGGAGATGATGGAACGCGTGCTTCGCGATAAAGGCATCGATGTTGACCGCGAGTATCACCGGATTGTAGAAGATAACCGCAAAAGAGGACTGTACGAATAAGGAGACCCGGCGCATAATTTTTCCGTTAACGGGGTAATAGCATGAAGATCAATATTGACAGTAGCGGCAGAAAAATCCTGGCGAGCGTAATCGCAGGCATCCTGGGGAACGTGCTGGCGTTTCTTTCGAGCATGCTGACACCACTGCAACCCCAGGTCATTTTCGATTTCTCGCACATCGCGACCTTCGGGACTGCTATCGCCTTTGGCCCGTTTTACGGGTTGCTGGCAGGGGCGATCGGCTCCCTGTACCCGTATTACCAATTCGCCGTCGAGGGTGTTTATGGCCCGTGGTGGGGCCTGGCGATAATCC
The DNA here is from genome assembly GCA_026389655.1 of Chloroflexota bacterium. GTDB lineage: Bacteria > Chloroflexota > Dehalococcoidia > GIF9 > UBA5629 > JAFGLP01. The sequence goes on along the minus strand of JAPLHL010000450.1, from coordinate 2,146 downwards.
TGGGTAAATCCGGGACCGGTTTCTTTTGCGGCTTGCTGCGCGGCAAGGTGCCCCCGTTCCTCGCCGTCACCCTCTCCTTCATACCTGAATCACTCTTCACAGTGGGATTTCTCTTTTTAATGACTGTTGTCCTACCCGCAGGGGACATGACTTCGCCAATAATAGCCAGCATAATAATGGAGGGTTGGGTGGAAGTAATAATCTTTGCATTCATCATAGAGACAGTGGTGCGCAGGAGGCTGATGGAAACAGCGGTGTTGATGCTGGAGATATTTATTATCATGCTGCTGGTCCACAAGCAATTCATTGAATTACTGCTGGTACTCCTGGTGGTTACCCTTATCACCGTTACACTATTCGAAATCATCGAGCCGTCGATAAGAAAGCAGTACCCCAAACATCCCGAAGACTAATAAGCACGCCGGAAAACCCGGCAGCCAACCGTATATTTATGCGGCCGGGCAACACAGGTGTAATGACACCGGTCAGTTCCGTAATTTATTGCCGTAAAGCAAGCCATTGCGGAAATGGTTTATTTATTAAGACCGCTCCTTTGACATATTTCCGTACCGTGTGCTAGCATTTTCTAGCGGTAAAGAGTTGCCGTATACCGAACCGTCCACCACAATTGAGTCAAAGACGGATAACTTGAATTAGCAACCCGGGGACACGTCCAGAGGAAAAGCTATGAGTAAACAGTTAAAGAAGATTGCCATCATAGACTACGGAGCAGGCAACCTGGGAAGTGTGGTAAATGCCCTTAAAAAATTTGGCTATGCACCGAAGATAACAGATACCGCATCCGAAGTACTTAAGGCCGATGCCGTATTTTTTCCGGGTGACGGCGCCGCCGGCGCCACGATGGCAAGCCTGGAAGCCTCGGGAATGGCCGATGCTATCAAGACGCTCGTTGAAAAACGGCGGCCGTTATTCGCCATCTGTGTAGGGTTGCAGGCACTGTTATCCAGCACCGAGGAAGGCGGCGAGTACAATTGCCTGGGTATTGTCCCGGGTAAGGTCCGGAAACTGCCTGCCGGACTGAAAATACCGCATATGGGCTGGAACCAGGTAAAACAGCAGTTCCGTCATGCGTTTTTCACCGATATCCCTGACAACACGAATTTTTACTTCGTGCACAGCTATTACGCTGATCCGTTCGACAGGTCGGTCGTGGCCGGATCAACAGATTACGGCCTTCCGTTCTGCAGCGTATTAATCAGAGACAACCTTTTTGCCACACAGTTTCACCCCGAGAAAAGCGGAGAACCAGGGCTGCAAATGTATTCCAATTTCTTGAAAATCGCCTGTTTGTAAGAGGAATGGGTAAGGTTTAATATATTATGTTAACTAAACGCATTATACCCTGTTTGGATGTGACCAAAGGACGTGTAGTCAAGGGCACTAGCTTCACCAACCTGCGCGATGCGGGAGATCCGGTCGAACTGGCCGCCTTTTATTACAAAGAAGGGGCCGACGAGCTGGTTTTCCTGGATATCGGGGCGACTCCCGAAGCCAGGGACACTATGGTCCACGTAGTCGAAGAAGTAGCCAAGCAGGTATTTGTTCCTCTCTGCGTGGGCGGCGGCCTGCGTTCCATAAGCGATATGCGACGCATGCTGCAGGCGGGAGCCGACAAAGTATCCGTGAACACGGCAGCAGTACATGAGCCCATGTTGCTCAAGGAGAGCGCCGATATCTTCGGAAGGCAGTGCATCGTACTGGCTGTAGATGCCAAACGCCGGGCGGATAAAAGTAACATCGGCTGGGAAGTGTGTACGCACGGCGGCCGCAAACCTACGGGAATCGACGTTCTTGAGTGGATACAGAAAGCAGTCGAGCTCGGAGCAGGGGAAATACTGCTTACAAGCTGGGACGCCGACGGCCAGAAGGCCGGTTATGATAACGAGCTAAATTGCAGGGTCAGCGAGATGGTCAGCGTTCCCGTCATAGCCAGCGGGGGAGCGGGCACGCTCGAACATATGTATGAAGCGGTGACGATCGGCAAGGCGGACGCCGTGCTGGCTGCAAGCATATTTCATTACGGTGAATTTTCGATCAGAGAGGTAAAAGAATACCTGGCGAAAAAAGGCATACCTGTCAGGAATTAGATAGTGATAAGTTTTAACAGGTCAATTATCCACCGGAG
>JAPLHL010000523.1 GCA_026389655.1 Chloroflexota bacterium | reverse complement strand
ATGAGAACCTCCTCATATATTTTTAGTATCTAATAATTGAACCCTTCGGGAAGGTCCCAGAACTTTCAGTATTCGGAAGCCCAGTCAGGCGAAATGGTCATACTATCGCGGTACATAGTCAGAATCGGTCCATATATGTCTTTTCGCAGTATGCGTTCACGTTCAGTTTTCATCCATGTGCGGGTCGGCACCGCCCTTTCCGCCCTTTTTTCCTTAATTTTATTCCTGAGATCCATGCTCTTGTCTTTATCGATTGTCCATACACCGCTTTCACGATCTCTGGAAGCTTCTATCCCATAAACGGCCTTTGAAGAGAAATCAAGCGTAAATCCATTATTCAGGTCGCCTTCGATCAAGTCTAACTTTCTTTCCAGCGGGTCGCCGTATCCCGGCCCGCCATTCCAGAACATAACAAAGACATCATATGGTTTGAACGGCATCGGGACCAGGACACTGGTATCGTCCACGTGCACATCGCCCTTTAGCATGTCCACCACATTTTGCCGCCGGGTGTCACCCTCATATGAGGGGTAAGGGAGCTTGTTCTTGATAATATCGGGCATGTTGGTAGCGTGTGCATAGACCGTCTTACGTATGGCCGGCGCGCCGGGGTATCCGCCGAAAATGCCACAATTGTTCGGACATCTTCCTGGCCCGCCTCCGGCAAGCTGGATATCGTTGCTGCCCCACATGAGAAGGGTGGAATGAAACCCGCTTCCGCCGCGGTACTTGCCGAAACCGCCGGAGTCCGGTGTGATCCTTCTCCCCAGGTAGACCTGGGGGAACGACAGCTCCCAGATTTCCATGTTACCCATGTCGGATTCAGGATTCCACATAGAGTACCCGGTATCCAGGCCATCCATAATTCCGCGTGACCCCATACCTGAGGCACACATCTCAAAATTAATGCCTCCTAAAGGTTTCCCGTACTGATCCGTACCGCCATATTGTAACAAATTATTGTGCCCATATCCGCATAGAATCTCTTCTCGAAATCCTCGGGAAAAAAACGCTCGCGCCATGCAGCGGTAGACCGCATTGTACGTAACCATAAGAGGACCCCAGGTGGACGCCAGAGAAACGTAAGGCCAGTCGGGATTCGCCCAGGAACCGTAGGGAAAATATGTTTCCGTGGCATAGTACGCCCCATCATTTATCCTGCCGTCATAGGCCAGCATCTGCGCGGCGGTTACCCACAGACCTGCCTGCATGGCCGGCAACGAGCTATTCAAAGGAGTGAATCCCCATTTGCTGGCCCCGCTCATCCCCATTTTAAATATACCTTCCGAAGTCACGGTCAGTTCCACGGGCGCGTGCATCAGACGTTCCGTTATCATCCTCTCTGTGGCTACCGGCGATCCCTTGGTGCTGCCGTCGTAGAACTGGGCCGCCCGATATCTGCCAGGGAACAGTCTCTCCTTCACCCTGGCCTGGAATACCTGCCTCCCCTCCTCAATGATTTCCCTTATGAATTTCTTGTAATAATCAACGCCGAACTCATCAATAATGGGTTTCAAGCTGTCCCTGATAATACGGCAACCAGCCAGCCGCGCTTTCTCATCCAGGTGCCAGTACGTTGAACCGCGCAAGTTGCGGTCAGCACGTATCTGGTAGGTGCGGTACAGCTTGTCATTCTCTCCAACCTTCTCGCAGCTGAAATACAAGCCGTCGCCGAAGCGGTTGGTCGTGGTTACCGGCTGCCCGCCGGCATCAACACCGCCGATCTCCATAACATGTGTAACAGATCCCACCCAGGCAATCAGTTCGTCTTTGTAAAACACCGGTATAATGCTCTGCACATCTGAAGTATGGGCATCACCGATCAGGGCATCATTGTTGGTGAATATATCCCCTTCCTTGAGGCCCACCTCATCCTCGTAATTGTTTTCTATCATCCACTTAATCGCTTCACTCATAGTGTGCACATGCACGATGATGCCTGTGGACAGGGCAAGAGAGTCCCCTTCCGGTGAATAGAGAGTGAAACAAAGCTCACCAAGCTCACGCACTATCGGTGAAGCAGAGATGTGCAGGGCGGTTTCCCTGGCGCCGACGACCGTCCCCCTGATCCGGGAAAACAAGCGCTCATATTTCAACGGGTCGCTTTCCTTGACAGGAAGCTTCTTAAGCCCCATATAATGGCCAGTTTCTTTAAACAACGCTTTGCTTTCGCCCAGCATTTCTTTTAACGTTTTTTTATTCCAGCCGATTCCCATTTCACGAATGTCCTTTCTGCAGGAACCAATCAAACGGTCCCGTGTTCAGATCATATGAATATGATTCAAACGTTTGCAGAGTATTGCTTTATGGCTGATCCCACAGGTCGGCATCCAGCAGGGCATGCTCCCCGAGATATACTTCTTCCTTGCCCTTAATGATTCCAAGGGAGCCAGGATGGCCGCAGACAACCGGTGCGCCATATGTCACGGCTCCAGCCAATGTATATTTGCCCAAAAAGGTCTCGAAAGTTCCGCCCCGGAAGGCGGCCATGACCTTATCGGGATCAAGCGTTCCCACACGTTTGATAGCTTCAAAATACAATGCCATATGGTGTGCACCCCACCCGTAGCATCCCTGGTAGATCATAGGTTTGCCGAATTTTTCTTCGAACCTTGCTTTGATGCGTTTCGCCATATCCAGATACCCCGGGTCTACAGTGACCTCTTTTAACTCCCACGGCACAGTCCGGTCGCTGACAACTCCCTGTGCCCCGTCATAGCCGCTTATACCGATGAACATAGCCGGATCGACCATGGTGCCCGTCTCTACTATTGGCCATGTGTAGCCTGCAGCCCACCTCTGCTTGGCAGTCAGGGCGACTTCCAGTTGCGATCCACCACTGTGGACAAGCTGCACACCGTTTTCGGCCATCTTCATGATGTACGGCGTGAAATTGGTGGTACCCTCCGGATAAAATACACGGTAGCTTTTCACTCCGTATTTTTGTTCGATTGCTTTATCCATCTGCTCAAATGCAGATTCGGCTGCCTTTCTGGCGGCCTCCGGGGCTGTCCAGCCTATAACCTTAATATCAGGGTAAGCTTTCATTGCGGCAACAACCTGGTAGGCCGCAAGTTCGCTGGAAGGTGTGCCAAAAATCATGTACTTATCTCTTTCCGGATCATAACTGACACCTGCACCGGTACGCCCGATAAATATCACTTTTTCAGGGTTAGTTACTCCAGCAACGGCCGCTGAACCCGAGCTAAAATATCCGACTATAGCCACCACCCCCTCGTCATATATCAGCTCCCTGGCCCCGGCTGCCCCCGGGGCAGGCATGTAACCATCATCGATAAAATGCAACTCAACTTTAT
>JAPLHL010000162.1 GCA_026389655.1 Chloroflexota bacterium | reverse complement strand
ATATTAATCATCTCCTCCAACTCCGGAGGAGTCAGTATTGCAACGATCAGAAGGATGCTGTCTGCTCCGCATACCCGTGACTCGTACACCTGGTAGGGGTCGAAAAGGAAGTCTTTCCGGAGCAGCGGCGGAGTTTTCCGCTCCAGCGCCGCGCGGATATCGTTCAGATAGTCGGGGCTCCCCTTGAAATACCCTGTCTCCGTCAAAACGGAGATGGCAGCCACGTTGTTCTTTGCATATATTCCGGCTATGTCAACCGGGTCGAAATTGCGGCAGATTATACCTCGTGAAGGAGAGGCTTTTTTAATTTCTGCAATCAGCTTAACATTTTTGCCGGCAAGCGCTGCCGCAAAGTCTGCAGGGTGCGACATGTGCTCCGCCAGCCCGATTATCTCTTCAAGCGGCACTTTGTTTTTACTTTCAGCGAGCTCGATTTTCTTTTCGGCAACAATATCGTGCAGTATCATCCCAACTCTCCAGTATATTTATGTCAGGCGGCTGCTAAAATCCACCAGGCGGTCGAGTTTTTCTGCTGCGTGACCATTGTCTATGGATTGGCTTGCCAGGTCAACTGCTTCATTAAGAGTCGCAGCCAGGCCGCCAACGTATATTCCGGCAGCAGCGTTGAGAAGGACCACATCCCTCCTGGATGTATTCTCTCCTTTTAAGATAGAGCGGAGTATTGCGGCGTTTTCCAGGGGGGTGCCGCCTTTTACACTGTCCAGAGGGGCACTTTTAAGCCCAAATTCTTCCGGGCTGACATAGCGCCGTGATACTTCCGTATCCTGTTCGCGGACTTCCCATATCGCGGACTTGCCGGAGATGGATAACTCGTCGACGCCGTTCAGGCCATGCACAACCAGCGCCCGCCTTATATGCAAGTGAAGTAGCGCCCTGGCGATTTTGTCGCCGATCTCTTCAGTGGGGACCCCGATCACCTGGTATTGTGCTCCAGCAGGATTGGTTAACGGGCCGAGTATATTGAAGACCGTGCGTATGCCTATCTCTTTTCTCGGCAAAGCTGCAAATTTCATAGCCGGGTGGAAAGCCTGTGCAAACATGAAACCGATACCCACGTTTTCCACGCATGCCTGTACATGCTCCGGCGTGAGCTCAATCTTCACGCCCAGCGCCTCCAGTACGTCGGCGCTGCCGCAGCGGCTGCTCATGGCACGGTTGCCGTGCTTGGCCACCTTTAGCCCCGCTCCCGCGATTACAAAAGCTGCTGTAGTCGAGATATTGAATGTATTCTGACCGTCGCCTCCCGTGCCGACGATATCAATGACGGGGCCGGACACGCACACTTGCCTGGCCCTGGAGCGCATGACGCTGGCAAAGCCCGCCACTTCTTCTGCTGTCTCTCCTTTCAGCCTGAGCGCAACCATGAGTGCGCCCATCTGTGCCTGAGTGGCTGTCCCGTCCATGATCTCCTCCATGACGGAGGAAGCTTCCTGCATCGTGAGCGAGTGGCCGGAGACCAGGCTTCCAATCGCTTCTTTAATCATTTTAATTCCTCCTCAAATTCAAGAAATTCTTCAGTATGTCTTTCCCGCATTGGGTCATAAACGACTCCGCATGAAACTGAATACCCTCAACGGTATATTCGCGATGGCGCAGCCCCATGACTGTGCCGTCATCGGTCCAGGCCGTTACCTCAAGACAGTCCGGCAGGGTATCCCTGTTGACTACCAGCGAATGGTAGCGGATGGCATAGAATGGGTTTGGCAGGCCTGCGAATAAGCCCTGATTATTGTGGTGCACCAGCGATGACTTGCCATGCATGATCTTGCTTGCCCGGCAGATGACACCGCCGTAGCTGTAGCCGATGCACTGGTGGCCCAGGCATACTCCCAGGATGGGCAGGCTCGATCCAAACTGTTTTATTACGTCGTTGGATATGCCTGCCTGCAGTGGAGTGGATGGTCCCGGCGAAATGACTATCCTTTCGGGTTTCATACGGGCGATTTTCTTGAGCGTCGTCTTGTCGTTGCGGACCACGCTCACGTTTTCTCCAAGCTCACTGAGGTATTGGAAAAGGTTGTAGGTAAAACTATCGTAGTTATCGATTAATACCAGCATGTTGCCTCCTTTCCGATGCATCGATATCTTCGGCCTGCTCGATGGCTTTGAGCAGCGCCCTGGCCTTATTCAATGATTCCCGGTACTCGTTTTCGGGCACACTGTCGTAGACAATGCCGCAGCCTGCCTGGACATATGCCGTACCGTCCTTTACTACCATGGTCCTGATCGCTATGGCCATATCCATATTGCCATTATGCGAGAAATAGCCGGCAGCGCCGGCGTAAACGCCGCGCTTCTCGGGTTCGAGTTCAGCGATAATTTGCATAGCGCGGATCTTGGGAGCCCCCGACACTGTCCCGGCCGGGAAACATGCCTGCAGGGCGTCAAAGGAAGTGCAGTCCGGTTTGAGTTTACCCTGCACGTGGGTCACCATGTGCATTACGTGTGAATAGCGTTCGATATTCATCAGCTCACTGACTTCCACTGAGCCCGGCTCGCTGATGCGCCCGATATCATTTCTGCCCAGGTCCACCAGCATGATATGCTCAGCGCGTTCCTTTTCATCAAGCAGCAGTTCCCTGCCCAGTGCTTCGTCCTCGATCTCGTCCGTCCCTCGTGGCCGGGTGCCGGCAAGAGGACGTGTCATGACAGCATCTCCATCTACCCTGACCAGTATCTCCGGCGAAGCCCCGAGGACGTGAAAATCTCCCATATGCAGGAAGAACATATATGGTGAAGGATTAATGGTGCGTAACGCCCTGTAGATATCGAAGGGTGCTGCATCTGTCGGCACAGCCAGGCGCTGAGAGAGCACAACCTGGATAGCTTCACCGGCGGTTATATACTCTTTAACCTTTATTACGCTTTTTTCAAACTCTTCTTTGGAGAAGTTCGATTTAATTTCCGCCTTATTATTGTGGATGTGGAGACCAGGTGAAGCAGGGAGGGGCCCCCTTAACCTTTCCTCAAGTTCATCAATTTTCCGGGTGGCTTTCTCATAAGCTGCTTCAATGTTATCTTCTATACGGGCGTGGCTCAGGATAATAATTTTGTGTGTTACGTGATCGAAAACCAACATGGTATTGGACAGCATGAAGACAGCTTCCGGCAGTCCCAGGGGGTCGGCTACGGGTGATGGAAGGTCCTCGAACCGTCCCGCTGTCTCGTACGACAGGTAACCGACACCTCCTCCGCGAAGCGGGGGCAATCCGAAAGCTGGTACCTGCTTATATTTGCGCAGCTCTGTCTTTATTTTATGCAGGGGACCTGTCTTATCGTCTTTCCTGCTGATCATTATCTTATCCGGTTCGGTACCGATGAAGCTATAACGGGCTGTCCTTTGTCCTCCTTCCACACTTTCCAGCAGGAAGGAGTAGTCGCCGCGGCTTACCTTCAAGAAAGCCGAGACCGGCGTTTCCAGGTCGGCCACGATCTCCCGCCAGACGGGCAGAAGGTTACCTTCAGCGGCCAGCTTTTTTACTTCTTCTAAAGACGGGTTATATCGTTGCCCGGCTTCTTTCGCCGCTGCCGTGGTCCCGGTATTCTTGTGCTGATTCATGTAAGTTCCTCCTGCTGATTTAATGGGAAATAAAAAAACCCTCCTGGATGTCCAGGAGGGTTATGTGGTTAGCGTAACTGCTAGCTGACTAGCTTATGGTTTCAGGCCATGTCCTCCCGGACATGCAAAAGCATGCCACGCCACCACCAGTTGTTGGTGCGTTTGGGAGTCATTTCAATAAATGCCTTAACCATGTAAGTGAGATAGTAACATGCGGCATGAAATAGTGTCAATTATTAAATTACCGGCGCTCAACAGACCAGGTCCTTCCTTAGCGTATAACTGGTTTGAACCACTCCGGTTTATAGCCGAGGGTGGTTACTGTAACAGCTTTTGTGCTGGTCCAAAACTCGTTGCTTGCGCTGAGAGTATAAGCAGTAGTGCCGGCAGGTGAGACTATCTGGCTGCCGACAACGGGCACCTGGACACCGTTAAGCACCACTTTGGTTGCCTGGGAAACTTCCCAGCTTAAAGTAGTTGTGTTGCCCTGGACAATACTATATGGTTCTGCGGTGAACAAGTGAATAATGGGCAACACGGTTGCCGCAATAACAGTCATATTATCATAAGCAATCGGGATCCCCGGTTTGGGAATAATGGCTGTTCTCAATACAGTCACTGCAGTTGATGTCGTCGTGGTACCGGCAATATTAATTGCTTTCAGTGTATAGAGTGTATCGGATACTATTATCGGAGTCGTGTTAGATGTCCTTTGTTGAGCCGACGTGAGTGTATAAGTTGGAGTGATGGTCATTTTACCTGTGGGCGTCAGCCTGGTTGAAATCACTGTTGAAGTCTTGCTAGTATTGCCATACTCCAGCGAAACACTATCGGCGCCATAAATATTCCAGGAGATCTCAGACGTATCATTTTCACTTATGATCCTTGGTATTATATTGAAGCTGAGTACCACCGGCAAAAGGGATGAATAGGGTTTCTCAACCATTATTGTAACAACAGCCGTGACAGCTCCTTTGGCGTTAGATGCTGTGATTTTATATTCCGTCGAGGTAGCAGGAGATAACTGTTTGTTGCCGATTGGGTTTACGCTGCCGACATCGGGGCTGATGGAAATCGAGGTAGCATCAGATATCTGCCACTTCAAATAAGACTGGTCGCCTGCACTGATGATTGCTGGGGTGGCAGAAAAAGAGTTTATGACAGGCAGGCCGGCAATTGGCGTGGTGGTGCCAGCGGCCGGAGTAGTTTTCTTGGTGGTGCTTTTGGACGTGACTGGATTTACCTGCGCAGTTGCATTTGCTGAGGATGTATCGCTGGCTTTACTGCTACTTGCAGAAGGCGTGCAGGCAAAACAAAAACATAGAATTGCGATAGAAACCAGGATAGATAAAGTCGTTTTATTCAAATACATTTCCTTTTGATAAGGCGCTTTATATTGATATCCCGGCTTTTATTATAGCAGTAAGGTGCAAGGTGAAATGATAACGAATGATTTAAATTGCACGCCGGTTGATATGGGTATTAATGCTTCATCCAGGCTGTTAACAGCCCCTTTTTTCTGCTAATGTATTAATCAATTCATACAAGGAGGCATACATGGAAATAGGTGATAACTGGGGAATGATCCAGAAAGTCTTTGACGAAGCTTATAAAAGCTGCTTTCACTTTGCCGTGGCTACCGTCAATAAGGACGGTTCACCGCATGTGACACCGATCGGCGGATTATTCCTGCGGGATGACCGGACCGGCTTCTATTTCGAGGAGTTTCCCAGCCGTTTACCGGAAAATCTGAAGATAAATCCCAGGGTATGCATAATGGCTGTCAATGCCGATAAAATGTTCTGGGGCAAGTCGCTGTTTGAAGGTAAATTCCCGGCGCTGCCCGGCGTCAGGCTTATCGGAAATGCGGGTGAGCTGCGTGAGGCAAAACCGGAAGAAAATGCCATATGGCAGAAGAAGGTTGGTTTCGCCAGGGCTATGAAAGGTTATAAGATCATGTGGGAGGGTATGCACCACGTTAGAGATATAAAGTTCGATTCCTTTGAGCCTGTTTACCTGTCTGAGATGACAACCGGCCTGATATAAAATCATTGCCATGGACGGCGAATGTCCTTGAAAAAGGGATGGAATAAAATATGTTGATGAATATTTACTATTGGAGGTAAAAATGCCAGAGGTCCCTGATTATGAGAGATACCCTGTCAATGACGAGGAGATGGGTAAGCGTTATAAAAACTGGACTGAATCCCTGGCGATGCAGATGTTGATGCTTTACAAGGTGGGTAAGGAAGTCGGCGGGGAAAAGTTTATTGAGAGGCTCAAGCAGGAATATAAAAAGCAGGGTAAGTGGGCGGCCAAAGCTTACATGGCCGCGACCGGCACCGGTAAAGAGGATTTCAAGGACTGTATGAACCTGCCGAAGATACAGGACCTGATGGACGACACTTATGCAAATTTCTGGAACGGCTATATCGAGAATTCGCCGAAGGCATTTGAGAAAGAGGTTTATACCTGTCCTGCCGCGAGAAGTTGGTCAAAGGAGCCTGAGCTATGTGCTTTTTGTATAAGCGAATTGTGCGCGGGCATGGTCGAGGAGCTTAATCCGAAATTTAAATTCAAGGGCTTCAGCAAACTGATGCCAAAAGGTGAAAAGACCTGCCGTTTCCGTGTGGAAATGGAAGATTAGCACATTTTCCTTCGACCATTAATTCAATTTTCCCTGTCCTGTTTGGCTGTCCGATAGGAGGCGAAACCTGGCATGTACGTGTTCCTGTAACCGGGCAGTACCGACATGCTA
>JAPLHL010000342.1 GCA_026389655.1 Chloroflexota bacterium | reverse complement strand
CCACCCTTCACCCCCGTGAAAGGTGGAGCAAATTGTAAAAATCAACTGGACTTTGGGAGTTACAGGATTGGCAGGTATTTCTTAATCTCGTATTCTGTGACCTGTATCCGGTATTGATTGTATTCAACTTTCTTGTTCTGTATAAAAGCGTTGAAAAGATGGTCGCCCAAAGCTTTCTTAACCAGCGCGCTTTTTTCAGTGAGAGCTATGGCTTCTTCGAGACTTCCCGGCAGGGTCTTGATGCCGCGGCGCTTTCTCTCTTTTTCCGACATCTCATAGACGTTCTCTTCTACCGGTGCGGGGGGTTCGTACCCTTTTTCAATCCCCTCCAGTCCGGCTGCCAGCATGACGCTGAAAACCAGGTAGGGGTTGCAGGCGGGGTCAGGTGACCTGTACTCAATACGTGTGGCTGTCTCTCTGCCGGGTTTATATTCGGGCACCCTTACGAGGTCGGCGCGGTTGCGCCTGGCCCACGAGAGGTATACGGGAGCTTCATAGCCGGGGACCAGGCGTTTATATGAATTGATCCACTGGCTGGTCACCAATGTTATATCGGGAGCGTGTTTGAGCAGGCCTGCAATGTAGCTCCTGGCAATTTTTGAAAGGTGCATCTTATCATTCTTATCAAAGAAAGCGTTTCGTTCGCCTTTAAACAGCGACTGGTGCATGTGCATACCGCTGCCGTTTTCACCGAAGATCGGCTTCGGCATAAAGGTCGCGTAGACATTATTTTCCATGGCGACCTGTTTGACCACCAGTCTGTAGGTCATGACACTATCAGCCATCGTCAGCGCGTCTGTATAGCGCATGTCAATTTCATGCTGGCTGGGGGCAACCTCATGATGCGAGTATTCTACCCCGATGCCCATTTCTTCCAGGGCCAGCACCGTTTGCCGCCTGAGGTCGACGGCCATATCGAGCGGCACCAGGTCGAAATAGCCGCCGGAGTCCAGTGTCTCCGTGCCCTTGTTATTTTTAAAATAGAAATACTCCAGCTCGGGGCCGACGTAGAATGTGTACCCCAGGTCGGCAGCCTTCTTTAAGTTTTTCTTGAGGATGAACCTTGGGTCGCCTTCGAACGGCTGCCCGCCGGGCATGTGTATATCGCAGAACATCCTGCCCACGGCTTGTTCCTTGGGTCTCCAGGGCAGAAGTTGGAACGTGTCAGGATCGGGTAGTGCAATCATGTCGCTCTCATCGATCCGGGCGTAGCCTTCAATGGAAGACCCGTCGAAGCCCATTCCTTCTTCCAGCGCCTTCTCGAGCTCTTCGATCGTGATAGAAAAGCTTTTCAGAAAACCCAGGATGTCTGTAAACCACAGGTTCACGAACCTTACATTTTGCTCTTTGGCCATTTTCAAAACATACTCTACCGCATCTGCCCTATCTTTCTTTACCATTCTCCCTCCGATAATTTCGTTTGTAGTTGGTTCAACCCAAAGTATAAATGAAAGCTGAAACCAGTTCAATCGGTGAGATTAACCGGGTGCAGCCGGATAAATTTAAATGTGCGGCGCAGCGATGAACGCCGCGCCGCATACTATACGGGATGGGGGTCAGTTTTTAGATATCAAAGTACAGGTAAAACTCGTGAGGGTGGGGCCTCAGCCGAATCTCATCGATTTCCTTCCTGCGTTTGTAATCAATCCAGACGTCGATGACATCCTGGGTGTAAACGTCGCCCTTCAGCAGGAATTTGTGGTCTTTCTCGAGTGCATTGATGGCCTGTTCGAGTGAACCCGGTACCGTCTTCAATTTCTTCGCTTCTTTGGCGCTCAGGGTGTAGGTGTCCTTATCGAACGGCTGGCCCGGATCGATCTTGTTCTCGATGCCGTCGAGGCCTGCCATCAGGAGGGCGGACAGGGCCAGGTAGCCGTTGCACGTCGAATCCGGGGGCCTGAATTCAATCCTCTTGGCCTTGGGATTGTCTGAGTACATCGGGATACGGACCGCTGCGCTGCGGTTGCGGGCCGAGTATACCAGGTTGACCGGAGCTTCAAATCCGGGTACCAGTCTCTTGTAGGAGTTGGTTGAAGGTGAGCATATGGCGCAGAGTGCTTCAGCATGCTTCAGCAGGCCGCCGATGTAGTATTTGGCTGTCTGGCTGATCAGGGCATAGCCCTTGGGATCATAGAACATATTTTTGCCGTCTTTGAACAGGCTCTGGTGAACGTGCATGCCTGAGCCGTTGTCCTGGAATAAAGGCTTCGGCATGAAAGTTGCTACCCTGTTGTGTTTGTGGCAGATGTTCTTGATGACATATTTGAACCACAGCATCTGGTCGCCCATCCTGAGCAGGTCCTTGTACTTCATGTCGATTTCGCACTGGCCTGCCGTGGCAACCTCGTGATGATGCACTTCAATGTCAAGGCCGACGGAAGCCATGACCTCTACGATCTCGGACCTGAGGTCCTGCAGTGAATCGGTCGGAGGTACCGGGAAGTAGCCTTCCTTGAACCTTGGTTTGTAGGCCAGGTTCGGCTTCTCGTCTCTGCCCGAGTTCCAATCCGCTTCAATGGAATCTATGAAATAGTAGCCGCTCTTCTGGTCCTGGTCGAAGCGGACATCATCGAAAATAAAGAACTCTGCTTCGGGGCCGCAGTAGCAGGTATCTGCTATGCCGGTTGATTTCAGATACTGGACTGCCTTCTTGGCAATGTACCTGGGGTCCCTGGAGTATGCTTTCGTGGTGATGGGATCGAAAATGTCGCAGATGATGCTGAGAGTGGGATGTGTACAAATAGGATCCATTATTGCGGTTTCAGGGTCAAGCTTTAGCAGCATGTCGCTTTCGTGAATTTCCTGGAAGCCGCGGATGCTGGAACCGACGAAGCCTATGCCTTCTGTCCAGATGCCGCCTTTAGCTCCATCAGGATCATCTATTCCAATTTCGCTTGGAGTGATGGTGAAATGCTGCCAGAGGCCGGG
>JAPLHL010000518.1 GCA_026389655.1 Chloroflexota bacterium | reverse complement strand
ACAGCAATGCCCTCGCGGACCTTGGCTACAAACTCGAAGCTGTCGAACCATCAGTGGAAATGTGCAGGCAAGCAATTCCCAACCCGCGAGTACACTGGCTGTCCGGTTCAGCGGAAGCAATCCCACTTAAGAACAATTCAGCAGATGGGGTTATCATAATCCTGGCTCTTCATCATTTCCATGATATTCCACGTGCCGCAAGTGAAATGTATCGCATTTGCCCTAACGGGCCTATTGTGATTTTTACCATGGACCCTCGAAAAGGCGAGCACTTCTGGCTTTATGATTACTTTCCAGAAATTGGAGAGCATGTTTTAAAGGTGTTCCCGCCGATCGATAAAGTCGCTGATATTATTTCGGGGACCGGTAAATGGCGGACACTAATCAAGAAGTTCCCTCTGCCCCCGGATTTGGCCGATCGGCATATGTGTTCAGGGTGGGCAAAGCCGGAGATGTATTTTGATGCTCAAATGAGGCGGAACACGTCAGGTTTTGCCCTGGCCTCTCCCGCCGCCGTCGAACGCGGATTAAAATGGCTTCAACACGACTTACAATCCGGACAATGGGACAGTAAGTATGGTCATTTAAGACGCCGGAAGTACTTTGACGCAAGCTTCAGATTCCTCAGATTCACGGGGCCAAAGAAGCGGTAACCCTGAACCTATGATTTTTATTATGGCTTCACTGGCATAAGTGCCAGCTTGCCTTTGAAAGACTTTCCTGTTGTCTATCATTTGGATAAACGTAGCTGCTATAATGTGGAAATATTGCTTGTAGGAGGCTGAAAAACAATGTCTATGAATAACGCCTATCTCAATTTCAGATACAAGCCTTTCAAATTTTATTTAATTACCTTTCTGGTTACGTGTGCGGCGTTGTTCCTGGCGGCCTACTTCAGCTACAACGAGAACTATGCATTTTATAAATACCTCTTCATTTTTATCGGTGTACTTACACCTTTTACCGTAGCCATGTTTATGATCTATGGTTCGGGAAACGATGAGCTGAAAAAGGACTTTATAAACAGGCTTCTTAATCTCAAGTTGATCAAACCAAAGTATTTGCTGTTTATTTTGCTGATCATGCCTGTCACAGTGGTGCTGGCAACGGCAATATCCCTTCTTTTCGGGCAGCCGGTTGGACAATTTGGTATATCTCCAGGTTTTTCCATGACGGGCCCGGCCGCCGTCACGGGGTGGATCGTGGTTATCTTAGCGCCAACGTTTGAAGAATTAGGTTGGAGAGGTTACGGCGTTGACAGTTTGGCTAAAAAGGGTAGGAGCCTGTTTGCATCAACCATGATTTTCGCGGTGCTCTGGGATATGTGGCATTGGCCACTTTTCGCTGTTAACGGTTATTACCATTATGAGATATTACAGGCCAATATCATATATGCCTTAAATTTCGTCGTCAGTATCTTCCCCGTGGCATTTTTACATAACTGGATTTATTACAAGAGTAACAGGAGCATACCGGCCATCATTCTATTTCATGCAATGAATAATTTGTCGATGTCCTTATTGCAGACTGAACAATCTACCAAGTGTATTACCACGGCCATCTTGTTAGCGGTTTCAGTTATCGTGCTGCTAAAAGATAAATCTCTATGGCTGGACAAAGCAACGAACACGCTAATTAATTAAAAGACCTGATGGTGAGAGGTCAACATTTCCATGCGGCATTTATCGCAGATACGCAGCATCCCGCCTTCCTTGCCTCTGCAATAATACTTGATTGTGCCCGGTTCTTCAGTGCAGGGCTTTCCCAAATGCGTATGGTGCTCAGTATGCGGGCATTCGCAGTGCATAAAAACGCTGACACGGCGATCTGCTTCCTCTTTGCCCAGGTCATCCAGTTGAGCCTGCCGGCTGGTTCCCCTTTTTATAAACATAGGAATATTATACCTCGCACGCTGTTATATTTCTGTGCTTACTTCGCATAATTACTCCTGGTTGAAATTCTATATAATACAAAGGCAATAATCAGGATAAGGGAGGTTTACAGTGCCGGTAGCAAAAGTTGGGGATATCAACATTTATTATGAGGTCCATGGTAGGGGGGAGCCATTACTTCTTATCATGGGATACGGGTCCAACTCAGGTCACTGGTTTGCTATCCTTGACAAGCTGGCTAAAGAACGCAGGGTGGTTATATTCGACAACCGCGGCACAGGACGGAGTGATAAGCCTAACGTACCATACACTGCAGAGATGATGGTAGGAGATGTTGCCGGCTTGCTTGATGTGGTGGGCGTTGATACTACAGACATCTTTGGTGTCTCCATGGGCGGTATGATTGCACAGGAGTTTGCCCTCAGCTACCCCGAGCGGGTAAACAGCCTGGTCCTGGGTTGCACCTCCTGTGGAGGGGTTAATGCCATCCCGGCTACTAAGGAAGCGGCGGGCTTTCTCTTTAACCCGGAGATAGCCAAACTCACGGGTGAGGAAAAAGCACTTGCTACTATCCCATGGCTATGGAATGGGGAGTTTATTGAGAAAAATCCAGGTGCTGTTAAACGCTATGTTACCGTTACCACAGAGCATCCAACCCCTCCTGAATCATATATGAGCCAAGCTAATTTTCTTCTTACTTACAGCAGCTATGACCGCTTGCCGGAGCTTAAAGCACCGACTCTGGTCATATGCGGCGCCAAAGACCGGCTGGTCCCACCTGAGAACTCAAGGATTCTTAGGTCCAGGATTTCCAATACAGAATTAGCTGTGATTGAGAACGCCGGGCACGGATTCATAACAGATAACGCAGAAGAAAGCAGCAAGATAATCC
>JAPLHL010000475.1 GCA_026389655.1 Chloroflexota bacterium | reverse complement strand
TTTATAACAGAACCCAATTCATACTCCTGTTATTCTACACACCTTCAAAGAATTGTATTTTATCGCCTTCTTTGAGTGTAACAATTGCCTTTTTCCAGGCAGGCGCCATAACTTGCCTTTTTCCCATTTTTTTCGCTTCGCCGGGCACTTTAATAACATTTACACTTATAACGCCTACATTAAAAACCTTCTCTACTGCCAGCCTTACCTGGTCCTTTGAAGCCTTCTTATCCACTTCAAAGACATACTTGTGCTGTTCGGACAGCCGGGTACTCTTCTCCGTTACCAGCGGCCTGCGTATAACTTCATATATGTTCATGTTGATAATCAACCTCTCAGGGCTTAGCCTGCTTTTTCCTTACCTTGGCCGGCTTCATTTTTATCCCATAGCTGCTCGATGCGCCTTACTGCGTCTACGTCCAGTACCAACGTTTTGTATGATAAAAGATCAACTACATTTAACATCGATACCATCGTAGTTTTGACACCCGGCACATTGGAACTTGCCCTAGTAATATTATCATCGCTAATAGCCACGCCGATGATGGCGGTGCTTGCAATACCCAGCGATTCCAGCATTTCCGCAATCAGCTTTGTTTTGGGTTCCTCAATTGCAAGCTTATCCAATATTTTCACTTCACCGTCGCGGACTTTACCCGAAAGAACGCACCTCAAGGCCAAACGCCGCATCTTCTTGGGCATGTCCTGCCGGTAGCTGCGGGGATGCGGTCCGAAAACGACACTGCCGCCTTTAAGCAGGGGGGACGTCGCTCCGCCACGCCTTGCTCTTCCTGTATGTTTCTGGGCATACATCTTTTTAGTGCTCCGTTTCACATCGGACCTGGTCTGCGAATCCGCCGTGCCCTGGCGGCGGTTGGCAAGCTGCATAAGCATCGTCTGGTGCACGACTGCTTCATTTAAAGTCTCACCGAATACGTAGTCGCTTACCTTTAGCTTTCCGGTCTTTTCGCCTTTTACATTATATATTTCTAAATCCACTGTAGTTACCTTTTAAGCAGCTTTCTCAATAAGCAGTATGCCGCCTTTAGCACCTGGCACTGCACCTTTAAGCAATACTATATTTTTCGCCTGGTCAACATCGACCACTTCCAGATTGAGGGCTGTAACCTTGCGGGCACCCATATGCCCCGCCATGCGAAGCCCCTTGAAAACACGGCCCGGTGTTGTAGTGGAGCCCACTGAACCGGGTGCGCGGTGCCTGTCCGACTGGCCGTGGGTCTTTGGCCCACCACGGAAATGATAGCGTTTCACACCGCCGGCAACACCTTTACCCTTGGAAATTCCCTCGATTTGTACAAGATCGCCGGCCTTAAACATACTTACGTCAATTTTTTGCCCGACCTGATAATCCTTAACATCGTCCAGCCTGAACTCCCGCAGATACCTGTAGCTTCCATTACCTTTCAAGTGCCCTTTCTCAGGTTTTGTAAGCTTCTTGGACTCACCAAAACCGATTTGTACAGCGTTATATTTATCCTTTCCTGCAGTTTTCACCTGAGTAACACAGCAAGGACCAGCCTCAATAGCCGTTACAGCGATCTCGAGGTTTTCCCTATAAAGCTGCGTCATGCCTATTTTTTTACCAAGTATGCCAGCCATTTTTACCGTTCCTACAATCTAATATCGATTTCTACGCCTGACGGCAATTGTAATTGCGTCAGTGCGTCAATGGTCTTCGTCGTCGGCCCGACGATATCAATAAGCCTCTTATGAGTGCGGATCTCGAATTGTTCACGGGAATCCTTATCAATAAAACCTGACCTGATAACACAAAACTTTTCCAGCTTGGTCGGCAGCGGCACGGGGCCTATTACCTCGGCGCCGGACTTGATAGCCGTCTCAACGATTTGCCCTGCAGACTGGTCTACCAGTTTGTGATCGTATCCCCTCAGTTTAATTCTTATCTTCTGCTTGGTCATTTACCTACCCTTTGATTTAGCTAACATTTCTTCAAGTATATTCGCCGGGACTTCCTTGTACTGATAGAATTCCATCGAATACGTTGCCCTGCCCTGCGTAAGAGACCTTAAGGTTGTCGCGTATCCGAACGACTCAGCCAGAGGTATATGGCAATGGATAACACATGTCTCTCCGTGGGTATCGATGCCCTCTATCTGGCCCCTCCGTGAATTAATATCTCCAATCACATCACCCATAAATGATGCGGGCGCAACCACTTCCACTTTCATTATAGGTTCCAGTACCACGGACTTCGCCCTGGCTACTGCTTCCTTCAAAGCGAAGGAACCGGCCATTTTGAATGCCATTTCCGATGAGTCAACCTCGTGCTCGCTTCCATCGAAAACGGTGACCTGGATATCTACAAGGGGATAGCCGCTCCGCCCACCAGTATCCAACGCCTCTCGCACGCCGGCTTCAACTGCCGGGATATATTGCCTGGAGATGTCCCCGCCGCGAACCGCGTTAATAAACTTAAATCCGCTATTTCGTTCGCCGGGTTCTACCTTCAGCCAGCAATGGCCATACTGGCCGTGCCCGCCTGTCTGACGGATAAACCGTCCTTCAGCTTCCACTGTCAGGGTCACTGTCTCTTTATAAGCAACCTGCGGCTTTCCGATATTGACCTGAACACCAAATTCCCTCATCATGCGGTCAATCAGTACTTCCAGATGCAACTCGCCCATTCCCGCAATAATTGTCTGATTAGTTTCCTCATTTGTCCTGATTTTGAATGTCGGGTCCTCTTCAGCCAACCTTCCGAGAGCATCGCCCATCTTATCCTGATCGGCCTTACTCTTCGGCTCAATTGCCATTTGAATCACCGTCTCGGGGAATTTGATATCTTCTAATAATATAGGATGCCCAACATCACAAAGGGTATCACCTGTAAAAGTATTCTTTAACCCGAGTGTTGCACCGATGCTGCCCGCATCTATCGCATCAATTTCCTCACGCCTGTTAGCGTGCATTAATAACAATCTGCCAAGACGTTCCCTTGTCCCTCTGCTGGCATTGTACATCTGGGC
>JAPLHL010000188.1 GCA_026389655.1 Chloroflexota bacterium | reverse complement strand
CCTGTTGTGGAAGTTGTCAAAGCATTGATTGCCAGGCTTCTCAAACATGCTAACCTGCTGGAGAAAATCTTCAAGCGTTACAATATTGAAAGCGATTCCAGGCTGTCAGCGAAACTGGCTAATGAAGCCCTGAGATCTCATATAGACGTTGTTATCAATGATGAACTGGTCCAGTTCACAGCAAAGAACGAGCGTATAGAAACAGATGAAGCGTTGCAGAAATTGGTGGATATTTCCACACTTACCCGTTTGATTCCATGGAGGGTCATCGATGGTTATGGCGAAGTTAAAACGGCCGCCGATCTGAAGGAAATCGCCGGCAAAACGGCTTTCATTAAATCGCTCGAAACTAATAGGGACAACCTGCAAATGTATTTTGATATGGTGAAGAAATCAGGCAGGGAAGCAGCAGAGCATATGATAAAAGCCAATCTCCGCCTGGTATTAAGCATGGCAAAGAAGTATCGAGCGCGGGGCATGCCTCTCTCCGATCTTATTCAGGAAGGTAATATCGGATTGATGCGTGCCGTTGAAAAGTTCGATTACCGGCGCGGCTTCAAATTCAGCACGTATGCTACCTGGTGGATCAGGCAGGCCATCAATCGGGTTATCTCCGATCAGTCCAGGACTATAAGATTGCCGGTGCATACTGTAGAAACGATAACCAAGATGAATAACGCCAGGCAGAAGCTTTTACAGAAATTTGGTCGGAAGCCGACCAGTTACGAAATAGCTACAGAAATGGGTGTCGAATCCGATAAGATCGATTGGCTGGTAAGCATCCTGTATGCGGAACCTGTTTCACTGGATATCCCCATTGGCGATGATGATAGCCAGTTGAGTGACTTTATCGAGGATGAAGTAGGTCCTGCACCTGAAGATGAAGCTGCCCAGAGCATGTTGAGGGCGCAATTCAGGGACCTGCTTTCTTCACTTACCGATAGGGAACGAAAGATTATCGAGATGCGCTACGGCCTGGATAATGAGCAGGGATTGACTTTGAAAGAGGTCGGCCATGAATTCGGCCTGACCAGGGAACGTATCAGGCAAATTGAAAAAGAAGCGCTGGCGAAGCTCAGGCATCCCAGCAGAAGCCGGAAGCTGATAGACTACCTGGCTTAAAATCAATAGTCAAAGTTGGGAAAGGACCCGCAGCTATACAGATGCTGAGGGTCCTTCTTTTATGCTAATCTAGATACGGGAATTAGCCTGGCTGAAGTGAAATGGATATATGAAGGAAACTAGCCTGCTTGTAGTCGAAGATGATAATACTCTGCGTGAGGTGTTATCTTATAACTTAAGGAAAGAGGGATACAATGTGCTTGAAGCTGCAGACGGCGGCAAAGCGATTGAACTTTTTCGGACCGGCAGTCCTTCGCTGGTAATCCTGGACTTGATGTTACCGGTAATGAGTGGTTTGGAGGTATGCAGGATTATTCAGAGTGAGAGGCGCACTCCTATTATTATGCTCACCGCCAAGACGGAAGAGGTTGATAAAGTTGTGGGGCTGGAGATGGGTGCCGATGATTATGTGACCAAACCTTTTAGTATGAGAGAGCTTCTTGCGCGGGTAAAAGCTGTGCTGCGTCGCGGAGCGACTGAGATAAAAGAGAATATGAAGAATGAGAAGGAAACTGCCCGGTATCTGCAAGGCGGTGATATAAGAATCGATGTCAGCAGACACTCTGTTTTACGCGGGCAAGAAACAGTGGAGCTTAATCCAAAGGAATTTGAGCTGCTGAGCTTCCTTATGAGCAATACCGGGCAGGTGATTGGTAGGGAACAGGTATTGAGAAAGGTATGGGGTTATGATTATATTGGCAATGCCCGGACGGTAGATGTCCATATGCGCTGGTTGAGGCAGAAACTCGAAGCGGACCCCGAAAAGCCGGTGCATTTAATGACGGTACGCGGGTATGGATATAAATTCGAGCCCTGATTTGTCTGTCTTGGAAGTTGACTGATGAATATGGATATCTGGCTTTTAATTCTAACTGTTTTTCTGTCTTCTGCAGTAATTTTATACGTTGCGGCATACCTGTTTGGATACAGGCTAACCAGGAAAGAGAGGAGTAATAAGTATAGCGGGCATATTCAATCCGGTACCATTTTCACAGATGATAAGATCGCTTCCATTGCGATAAAACGCGCTCTATCAGAAATAGATGATGGCGTGCTTATAATAAGTGAAAACAACAAGGTCAGCTATATGAACAATGCTGCCATGAAACTCTTTGATATATTGCCGGACAAGTGGGATGGCCAGACTTTCATTGAAGTCGTGAGGGACCATGAATGTGATGCGTTGCTGAAAAAGAGCGTTAATACCGGGGAGCCGCAGCTTTCGTTGATACGGACACATCAAATGAAGCAACTATTACATGTTTCCGTTTTGCCTGGTGAGGGAAACGGAAGCTATGTTGTGATAATCAAGGACTTAACGGAAAGGCAGCGTATTGAACAGATACGAAAAGACCTGGTTTCCAATATTGCGCACGAATTCAGGACTCCCATTGCATCCATAAGGTTGTTGGCTGAAACGCTTCTACAAGGGGCTGTCAATGATCCGAGCGTTTCAGCGGATTTCCTGAGAAAAATGGATATAGAATCTATCAAGTTGCAGCAAATGACCGATGACTTGAACCAATTGTCGGTGATCGAAAGTGACGGGTTAACGGCGGAAAAGGGAGTTGTCGATATAGGGCGACTGATAGGACAGACTGTGGAGAGGTTGAGGGCACAGGCCAACCGTAAGGGGCTTTCGATTAACGTAAGCATTGAGCCGGGAATGCCGGCACCCGTTATTGATAAAGCCGCGATAGAAAGCGTTTTGATGAATTTACTTCACAATGCGATCAAATATTCGGGTCCTGATGGTCAGATTACTATCAAGGCCGTGAAAGATGGCAACACACTATTAGTCTCTATTGCTGATACGGGTATAGGGATTTTTGCCGAGGAATTACCGCGTATTTTTGAGAGATTTTACAAGGTAGATAAATCCAGGAACACCGAGGGATCAGGGTTGGGGCTGGCCATTTCAAAACATATCATAGCCTCGCATGGAGGAAAAATCTGGGTAGAGAGTGTGGAGGGGAAGGGGTCCACATTCTATTTCACATTGCCGTTACCTGCATAGTCTGCTCCCGGATTTTTTAACCGGAATTTAACATTTCATTAACCACGGTTTTATGTGTATGCCGTAAACTGTGCATAGTGAAGAAGGCCGACAACACAAAAATCTCAATTAAGGAGTTAACAATTTGAGCAAACATCTGGGTAAAAATATTGTCCTTCTTGTAGTGATAGTGATGAGCGTGATGGCACTCAACGCATGTTCCGGTACTGCAGCTACCAAACCTTCAACTTCTGGAGCAGCGTCTTCCGGATCAATAAATTTAACCGGAGCGGGTGCTACGTTCCCGGCGCCTTTATATACAAAATGGTTCGACCAGTACAACAAACTTACAGGTGCAAAGGTAAATTATCAACCGATCGGCTCAGGCGGCGGCATCAGCCAAATTACCGAAGGTACGGTTGATTTTGGTGCCAGTGACGGGATCATGACTGCAGAGCAGCAAACAAAGGCGGAATCCAAGCACGGCCCCATATTACACGTGCCGATGGCCGCAGGCTCCGTAGCCATTATTTATAATCTCCCCGGCCTTGGTAACGGGCAGGTAAAACTTACGGGAGATGTCCTGGCAGGAATTTACCTGAAAAAGATAATTAAATGGAATGATACTGCAATAACTTCTCTAAATCCGGGCTTGCAATTACCTGATCTGGCAATTGCGGTCGTTCATCGCTCTGATGGCTCCGGCACAACATATATATTCACAAATTACCTTTCAAAGGTTAGCTCGGATTGGAGCAGCCAGGTTGGTAATGCGACCTCTGTGAAATGGCCCGGAGACATCGGTGGGCAGGGCAACGCGGGAGTGGCCGGACAGGTGCAGCAATTGCCTGGCGCCATCGGTTATGTTGAACTCGCCTATGCTGTTCAGAACAAAATACCCTGGGCCGCGTTGAAGAATAGCGCTGGCAAGTATATAGAACCGTCACTGGCAGCAACTACCAAGGCAGCCGAAGGAGTGACCCTGCCCGATGACATGAAAGTGATGCTGACCAACTCCTCTAATCCTGAAGCCTATCCCGTTGCCGGATTTACCTGGATACTGGTATATACCGACCAGCCGGACAAAACAAAAGGCGAGGTACTCGCAAAATTGTTGTGGTGGGCCATACATGATGGGCAACAATATACGGAACCTCTCAGCTATGCAAGCTTGTCTGCCGCAGCAATAGTAAAAGCTGAAAACGAGATACTGTCAATAAAATATCAGGGGCAGCCGTTAGTTAGCCGTTAATATTGGAGGCAATAGAAACCGGGAATGCAGGATGGCGAAGGCCTTCCCGCATTTTCCGTTTGATCGTGATATTATAGCGAGTCATTATAGGAATGGATACTACCAAGACAGATACGACGTTCCCTGCCGGGAAATTGGATGACCGTGAAGAACGACGCGGGCGGGTCGGCGACAAAATATTCTTTGGGCTGACACTTATTTTCGCCTTGCTGATGGTACTGATCCTGGCAGGCTTATTAATTTCTTTGAATATTGATGCGTGGACTGCCATAGAGAGATTCGGCCTTTCCTTTATCACAAGCATTTCATGGGACCCGGTGAACGAGATTTTCGGCGCTCTCCCGGCCATATATGGGACGCTGCTAAGTTCATTGATCGGTCTTCTTATTGCCATCCCTATTAGCCTTGGCTGTGCCATATTCTTAAGCGAACTGGCGCCGGAATGGCTTAGCAGGCCGTGCTCTTTCCTGATTGAAATGCTGGCAGCTATCCCAAGCGTGATCATCGGCTTATGGGGGATGTTTGTTCTAGTTCCATTCATACGGAGCCCGGTTGAGAAATGGCTGGGAAGTACTCTGGGGTTTCTTCCTTTTTTCCAGGGGCCGCCATTTGGTGTTGGTTTTCTCTCGGCTGGAATTATTCTGGCGATCATGGTTGTACCGATAATAACTGCCGTGAGCCGTGATGTGATGCGCGCTGTCCCTGTTACCCAACGTGAAGCCATGCTGGCTTTGGGTGCTACAAAATGGGAGTCTATTAACCGGGCGGTGTTACCATATTGCCGTTCGGGTTTAGTTGGTGCAATAATCCTTGGATTGGGGCGGGCGCTTGGCGAGACGATGGCGGTAACAATGGTGATTGGAAATTCATATAAACTAACCGCTTCGTTGTTTTCGCCGGGTGTGACAATCGCCAGCAAGGTTGCCAGCGAGTTCAGCGAGGCTTCCGGAGATATATATTTAGGCAGCCTGGTAGAACTTGCTTTAGTGCTTTTCGGCATAACACTTCTGGTGAATATCATTGCTCGATTGATGGTATGGCGTACTACCTCAGTCAAGGTGACGGGAGAGTAAATGACGTCAGGCTACTTTGATTTAAGACGCAAATGGACCAGCCGTGTGATGCTTGGTTTAAGCGGCTGTGCTACAGGTATTGTGATAATTGTCCTTGGTCTAATCCTGGGTTATACCCTTGTAAACGGCATATCATATCTCAACGTAGATATTATTACACAGGCATCCAAGCCGGTAGGCGAGACCGGGGGTGGAATGAGAGATGAGATTTTTGGTACTCTTATCCTGGTTGTTTTGGCTTCGGTTATTGCTTTGCCGGTAGGGCTGATGTCAGGAATATTCGTGTCGGAATATGCCGGTTCAAAAGTAGCTTCAGCCGTACGTTTTGCTGCGGACATACTGGCGGGTGTGCCTTCAATTGTTGTCGGCGTTTTTGCTTATGCCATACTGGTACGTCCGATGCAAACATATTCTGCCTTATCGGCTGGTGTAGCGCTGGCCATTATTATGATTCCAGTCGTGGCACGCACCGCTGAGGAAGCGCTGCGACTGGTGCCCAACTCGCAGCGTGAGGCAGCTTTAGCTCTGGGTATTAACCGGTGGCGGGCGGTTGCAGGGGTAATCATACCTGGTGCAATCACAGGAATTGTGACCGGTATTATGCTGGCGGTTGCCCGTGTTGCAGGCGAGACGGCCCCTCTCATATTTACGGCTTTAGGCAGTGCATTCGGTGTTCAAGGACTGGCTGAACCGATAGGGGCATTGCCATTACAAATATACCGCTATGCGTTATCCCCTTACGGCGATTGGCAGAAGCAGGCTTGGGCCGCAGCCTTTTTACTTGTAATACTGGTCTTGGGGATAAATATATTAGTACGTTGGGTTAGCAGCAGAAAAGGAAGATAATAGTAATAAGGGCTAAGTAAAAATGAACAAAGTGTGTAAGGGTAAAAATGTCCTGGAGGTCGTCAATCTCAAGGCCTGGTATGGGAAAACGATGGCGGTGAATAAGATAAACATGTGCATACGCTCACAGTCGATCACCGCACTTATCGGCCCGTCGGGCTGCGGTAAATCAACTCTTATCCGCTGCATGAATCGGATGCACGAGGTATCCAGCAGTGGCAGAGTGGAAGGTCAGGTCTTATATGAAGGCAAAGATATATATTTGAAAGATGTCGATCCGGTGACAATACGCCGCCGCATAGGCATGGTTTTTCAGAAAGCCAGCGTGTTCCCCACAATGTCGATTTTCGACAATGTAGCGTCGGGTATAAGCCTGACGCGCCTGTGGAGCCGGCGAAGCGATTTACATGATTTGGTTGAGAGGAGCTTGAAGAAGGCAGCTTTATGGGAGGAAGTTAAGGATAAATTGAAGCAACCGGGCGCATCCCTTTCAGGAGGGCAACAGCAGCGGCTATGCATTGCACGTGCAATCGCAATTGAACCGGAGATAATACTAATGGATGAGCCATGCTCGGCGCTTGATCCGATCTCCACGTTAAAAATAGAGGAATTGATGCTGGAAATTAAAAAGGATTACACAGTTGTAATCGTTACCCATAATATGCAGCAAGCGGCGCGGGTATCTGATACTACCGGTTTCCTTTTACTGGGTGAGTTGATAGAATTCGCACCGACAAAGGAAATCTTTAGTGTCCCAAAAGATAAGAGGACAGAGGATTATATAACCGGACGCTTCGGCTAAGGACGGAGATGATATTATGAGCAGAGAAACTTATCAGAAAAATTTACGTGAGATAC
>JAPLHL010000247.1 GCA_026389655.1 Chloroflexota bacterium | reverse complement strand
ATCTGGTGCTAGGTCCAATGTAGTACGGCTTTGAACCTCAATTGTTGAACAGCGATTATCTGGTTTCGCTTTGCCCTTAAATCTACTCATTTCGTAATATTTGCTTATTCCCAGCCCAAAGCTTGCAACATTCAGTTTGATTGGCTGTCCTCCATAATAGTTGATGTTCTTCCCATAGAATAATTGTACCACTCTCGCAGGCATGTCCATTTGCGGTATGAGGAGAAAATCGTCAATTTTCATTGTCGCCGGAATGAACCTACTGTATATACCAGTAGCAAAACCGCCAGTGTCGAAGGGGAAAATCCTTGTCGGATTGACCAGTGACCTGCTATCAATTAGCAGGCAGACCGGATGGTAATTATGATCGCTCGATGGATCTTGATTCCCGTTCGGTCTATAGGCAGGCTTTCCATAGAAGAAATACAGTAGAGGTTCCTTAAAGATCACGCAATTTGTTGGATTCAGTTGGCCCAAAGTCATGATTGAGCGGAGGTGACCACCACTAAATGTATGGGCCAAAGGCAGCCTTGGATCACAAGGGACTGCATCGGCTACTCCGCGTGCGAACTCTCCTACCATAACTACATATAAGACTTAAATTGGTTCCAATGATATTCTTTATAAGCCAAGAAAGCAATCAAATTGAACGTGCTAACAATCTCATTTTGACCTGCCTATCTATTCTCTTCTGTTCCCTTATGATGTTTGCCAGTTTAAGCTTAAATTTGTATCCACATACCTATTGACCTTCTCCTGAAAAGGACTATCATCGCACGCACTCAAACGAGAAGAAGGAGAAGGTCATTGTCTAAAATACGTATAAAGCAAGCTATTGATGAATTCCTGCTATCATGCAAAGTCGAAAGGAAGTCCTATGGCACTATTGAGTGCTATTCCGACAAACTCAAAGGCTTCCACTAGTATGCCAGTAATTATCACTGGCCGGATGATATAAGCGCTATCACTACGAACCATTTGCGTGAATTCTTAGCTTATATGAGGGATACTCCGCATCGCTTTAATAGCACGTGTCCGAGAGCAATGAAACCATGCAATTCCACAACTGCCCAGAAGTATTACCGTGCCTTGTCTGCCCTATTCAACTGGCTGGTACGTGAAGAGCTTCTAACATACAGCCCATTAGCCAAGATCAAAGTACCTAAAACTGAAAGAAGGTAGTCAGGGCACGGTCGTACGCTGAAGTCAAACAGTTGGTATCGAGCTTTGGCAAGAAGTTCGAGGATAGGCGTAATAAAGCCATGATACTGGTACTGGTCGATTGTGGATTAAGGTTGGCAGAGCTATTGAACATCAGAATGTCCAACATAGACATGCAGCAACAGCTACTTAAGGTCGATGGTAAAACGGGGGAACGTGTAGTGAGGTTCGGATCGACTACAGCCAAGGCCTTGTTCAGGTACATGAAGTCAAGGCAGGCATTAAACGGACATTCGGACGAGCTTTGGATAACCGGGGATGGAACAGCCTTGAAGGACTCAAGTGTTGAAACGCTGTTTATCAAGCTGTCGAAGAAAACAGGCATAGCAGTGCATCAGCATCTGTTGAGGCATACATTTGCTACGTTGTGGCTGAAGAACGGTGGAGATTCACTAATGCTTCAAAGATTGCTGGGACATACCACATTGATGATAACGAATAGGTATTGTCAGGCTGTGGGATGCTATGATGCAGTGGAGGCTCATAAGAGATTTAGCCCAGTGGATAATATCAAAATCTGAAATTGTGTAGTTGTTGTGGGCAGGTCATCACTAAACTAGTGCTCTCATATTTTTGAATACACTAATGATTCTTGAGAGGAAAACAATAGCGAGGTCATAAATATCATCTAATATTTTGCAGTACAAAAGGAAACTATGACATCAGACTTCAATCTTAAAAATAGCTCTAACCTGCTTTATAAGACGAATACAGAATACGTTTTTCTTAAAGATTGTAAATAATAAATCGATAGTCTCACTGGTTCTAAAGTTGATTTTGTCCATCCTGCTGGTTTCTAGATCCTTTAACCCTTCTTCTTGAAATTCATAAAATTCTTGTTCAAATTGCTTGAGATCACTTGGTAAATTAATGAGCAAAATCTTATATAATTCATTTGCCTTCTCGGTGTTAGGCTTCTCATATTCCTTATTTGATGCTGGTGACTCTACATATATACAATGATCTGCAAGACGCTTTATGGACGTCGTAACAAGTGGTACATCTGAAAGCAGAGCATTCAAATATTCCGAAATATGCTCCTCTGTTGCACGCAAATTAGCAGTATTAGTTGGAATTTCAAGCTCAAATTTATTTGTAATATAAATATAATGATTAAATTCCTTTAATTTCTGCAAAGACCTGTGTTTTATTTCAAGTGAGGCTGTGTGAGGATCAAATAGTGCGATATGATTAGGGTTAAAATCTAATGTGTTTTCCCTATATTCAGCAAGTGCTTCGCGTATAGAATTGAGCTGCCTGTATCTATTCTGATCTTTAATACGTTTGATGGCGCATAAACACGTAGTCACTATCGTGATTATCGCTGCGATTAATCCAATGAGACTAACGATATCCATCAAGCCTTCCCTTAATAGAGCGTATCATGTTAGTTGTTTTGCTAATCCGGGATGTTGAGTCATGCTGTTCCCGAGATGGGATAGCACGGTGCAAAGCATTGACAGCGGGTGTACAATATACTAGTAAGATATTCATTGTCGTGGGATGTGACGGTGTTTCCAAAGCAGTCATACTAACCCCTCCCAAGTTAAAGCCTGATTAGTCGCGCATACGGCCGTTTATTTTTTGATGAATGCCCCGTGAGGCAGCGAGGAGGAGAAGAAACATATGAGTGAAAGTAGAGAAAATCCCCGGAAAAGGCTTACGCCGGAGGAGGTCTCGCTCCGCAAGATGGATTTGAGTTTGCGGATCCTGGTTAAGATGAGTGACAGCGATATCCGTTCGGAAATCACACGCTTTCAAAAAGAAGCGGACAAACAGTTGAAAATACCAAAGGAGAAGAAGCGCCCGAAAACGGCTGAAGAAAAAAAGCCCGATCGGGTCGCCGAGAGAAAATGGGACCGCTATCACATGGAATTGCTCCCGTCACTTCAGCTCCTGGCAGTCATCCGCGATGCTATGCGAGTGATTCATATAAGGGCGATCGTGCAGTTCACAGGCAACCGCAAAGACCTGGAGGCCATGGGCATTACTGTGCGCTCACAATCACAGGATATCTTTACCATTACGGCTACTAAAAAGCAGTTATTGCTTTTAGGAGCGCAAGCAGCCTGCCACAGGCTGCGCGCGCCGCGTCTGCTGGGACATACTGTCGAGCAGGCCAGCGCCCAGGATGAGATAGCTGACGTGCATAATCCCCGCCCGCTGAATCCTACGGGATTCCGAGGAAACGGGATCCCGGTTGCGGTTATCGATTCCTGCCTGGATGTCACGCATCACGGCTTCCGTGACCCCTCCGGGACGCACGGAACGCGTGTACTCAATTACTGGGTGCAGAGCCCCTATACACTGGATGCGAATGGCAACCCGATTGCGCAAACTCCGCCGGGACAGACGCCCGAGCAGTTCTCAGCGGCCAATCCCGGCACCAGCCCCGATTTTACCGGATTGAATTACGGCCGTATATATACGACGACCTATATTGACACAGCGCTGGGGCTTTCTACTTCGCCGTATGGCACCGCTAATAACCAAATCTGCTGCGTGCCATCCGGCGCAGAGCATGGCACGCACTGTACA
>JAPLHL010000269.1 GCA_026389655.1 Chloroflexota bacterium | reverse complement strand
GCTACGCAAAAGGCACTCAAAAATGCGGGATTGAAAATCAAGGACATAGACTACTTTGAAATTAATGAGGCTTTCAGTATCGTTCCCATGTACGCCATAAAAGAGCTTGGTATCAACCTGGATAAAGTCAATGTCAAGGGTGGCGCACTAGCCATCGGGCACCCGCTAGGCGCTTCCGGTGTGAGGTTAATCGGCACCCTGGCACGTATACTCAATCTGGAAAATGGTAAATACGGTTCAGCCAGTATGTGCTGCGGAGGTGGCCAGGGCGTCGCCTGCATCATAAAAAAAGAGTGACAGCCTGATACGTATCTGGTGCAGGCCATATGCCAGCATTTCGAAGTACAACGTAAACAACTCTTGCAGAATAATTGTAAAAGGAGTCTTTAACATGGGCATGAGATTAAAAGACAAGGTTGCAGTTGTAACAGGCGCCGGACGTGGCATTGGGAGAGCCGAGGCATTGGCCCTGGCGGGGGAAGGAGCCAGGCTTGTTGTAAACGATTTGGGTGTCGCCTCCGATGGTTCCGGCACATCGCAGACGCCGGCAGAAGAAGTGTGCAATGAGATCAAAAAAATGGGCGGTCAGGCTGTACCAAATTACGATTCGGTAGCTACGGCAGAGGGTGGAGAAAACATAATTAAGACGGCTATTGAGAGCTTTGGCAGGATCGATATCCTGGTCAACAATGCGGGCGTATTGCGCGACCGGATGCTTTTCAACATGACTGAAGAAGATTGGGATATGGTCATTAAAGTGCACCTTTACGGTACTTTCCATTGTACCAGGGCGGCCAGCATACATATGAGACAGCAGCGATGGGGTCGAATCATCAATACGTCTTCCATTTCCGGGCTTGGCGCCAATGGTCAGGCCAACTACAGTGCAGCCAAAGAAGGCATCGTAGGGTTTACGCGAACGGCTGCTTTGGATTTGGGCAAA
Source organism: Chloroflexota bacterium (assembly GCA_026389655.1). GTDB lineage: Bacteria > Chloroflexota > Dehalococcoidia > GIF9 > UBA5629 > JAFGLP01. The sequence continues at coordinate 1,467 of JAPLHL010000269.1, read as the reverse complement.
TACGGCATTACCGTCAATGCTATCCGTCCCAATGCAGCCACTAGGATGACTATGTCAGAGGATGTCAAGAGATCGATGACCAGGAGAGCTAATGAAATGGGCATCACCGCAGAGCCGGATATCCAGAAATTTATCGATAGCGTCCTGGTATCGAAGCCGGAGCACATGGCGCCCCTGGTGGTCTATCTAGCCACTGAGGAAGCAGCCGATATCAATGGCCGCACGTTTTTTATTAACGGCAATCTCCTTTGCCTCTATTCCGAGCCGCAGTTCCTCACGCAGATAAACAAAGATAGTGGTTTCTGGAAGCTGGACGAGCTGATAAAGATTGTCCCGCAAGAATTGACAAAGGGCATCGTTAATCCTGCACCGGCACAAGCAAAGAAATGATGAACAGCGGCAGGAAAGCGCAGCCTGCACCCATGACGCGGAGGGGCGTCATGCCATGAGGCAAAGTATGTTTACAAGAGCGGATATTCTCAAGCCGAGTTAAAAAAATATAGGAGGCTGTATCGTGTCACAGAATATGAAAATGGAGCCGATGAAGCTGGAGATGGGGCTTTCTGATGCTCAACTCGGCATACTTCAAACGGTCTTTCTGTTGGGTATTGCCTTTTTTTCGTTTCCTATCGCTTTCATGATTGACCGCTGGAGCAGGCGCAAGGCCATCGGCTTGATGGCCATCGTATGGAGCATCTTTACCGCTGTCACCGGCCTGGCCCGGAATTTCATCGGCGTCCTGATACCCCGCATAATGGTCGGTGTCGGCGAAGCAGGGTTCTCCTCCGGCGGCACAGCTATGATCACCGGAGCCTATCCACGCGAAAAACAAGGCTGGGCCCTGGGCTTTTTCAACATGTCCATGGCTGTTGGCGCTGCCATAGGTTTGATCGTTGGTGGCGCCCTGGCTACCAGCTTGGGCTGGCGGGCGCCATTCTATGTTTTTGCCGCCGTGGGCGCGCTGATCGGCATAGCCGCTTTCTTTATGAAGGACTATAAAACTGTTTCAACGGGAATAGGCGGAGGCCTGAAAGGTTTCGGTAAGTCGATCATTGAAATTGTAAAAATACCCACTATGAAGTGGTATTACATCGGCTACGGCGTTCAAGTGTTCACGGCAACGGCAGTCCTGGCATGGACACCTGCCTACTTAATGCGTTTATACAACTGGAGTGCAGGACAGGCGGGAATGGCGGTTGGTATCATCGGCCTGTGTGCCATCATAGGCGCCCCCCTCGGCGGCTGGCTCGTGGACTACTGGTACAAGAAAAACAGGCGTGCGCACTTTTATGTCCCGGCAATCTCATTTATCCTGAGTGTAGTAACATTGGCGGCAGCCATTTTGACCTGGCAGGTAACTTTTGCCATTGGTCTTACCTTTGGCATTCTATACGGAATTGTTAATGCGGTATCAGTACCTGCGCTGGGCATCATTTCACAAAACGTCATCCCGCCGTGCTATAAAGG
>JAPLHL010000240.1 GCA_026389655.1 Chloroflexota bacterium | reverse complement strand
ATACCCAGCCAATTATCGGCGGACTTATTGCCTCTGCTCCTAGCCTTATCGGGTGGACTATAGCTGTCATACTGGCATCGATAATGTTACGTCGTGGAGCAGTCAAATCCGAGCGATTTCTACTTGCCGGTGCCTCTTTAATGCTTCTCGAATCCCTGCTTTCTATTGCAGCATCAGTTTTTTATCTGAGGTTGGTCACCAGTAGCAGTGGATCGGTTGATACTGCTGCCTCCATGCTATCAATATTTGGCCTTATCAGAGGTTTTATAAAGCTAGCAGGAATTATCTGCATCGTCTATGCATTTTGGGTGAAGTTTAAAGAGAGAACAAAACAATAATCTATTTGCTGCTTCAATATGGATATTGGGATTGAGGCCAGGATGGTTTCAGAATTGATTCTTTTTACTGAGATACATCGTTTAGTAGCGGAGTATCTTTAGACAGAATAAGTGATGCGATGGATTGGGTATTGGGGTAAGGTCACATGAATAAAAGTTCTTGCAGCCAATCTTCTTGGAAAGATTTTTCGCTAGTTGGTAAACGGGTAAGCTCAATGCCCGACGCTTTATCGTACTTTCATTACCAACCAAATGTTGTTATAATATCTGCGTATGCATGGCTGTATGCTTGTATGCCTGTATGGAGGAAGTCAATGAGCAGGAGAATGACGGTAGTTTTTCATGATGATGATCTTTACACCGATTTAAAGGTAGAGGCTGTGCGCCGGCGTCTGACAGCGAGTGAAATAATTTCAGAAGCTGTAACAGAATGGCTGGAAAGCCGTGAGGATGCCTCGCTCTTGCCTGTTATCGAGTCAGCACGTGCTGAGTACAAGGCAAAGGGCGGTCGCTCATGGAATGAAGTACATCAGGAAGTTAAACGGTCCATCGTCAAGCGCAACGGTAAACGGTAAAGCGGTATTTACATATGCCGAAATCTCCGCTCTATAAGATTGAAGTCTCACCGGCTGCGGATCGCGATATTCAAAAACTGAAGGACCGGATACGCAGTGATGATTTTGAGCGCCTGGCTGCTGCCATCGACAAATTGGCCACAGAACCATGTCCCCATGGTGTTAGAAAGATTGAAGGCGCAGCTACTGCTTACCGGATTAGGGTTGGCAGTTACCGGGTTGTTTACGATATATTCGACGACAAAAAGCTTGTGGTCCTATTGCAAGTAGTGCGCCGCAATGAAACTACCTATAAATCTTGATTTCATATAATCACGGATACTACATTTTATTTTATCCTGCATTCCTCCACGCTCCCACAGCGGAATTATATCCCGCTAAACGTCACGATTAAATCCAAACGGGACTATTGCTTCATTGGGTGCAATTTGAAGAACTGCCAGATGGTCTCAGTAGCACTGAAATCGCGGGATGTTTTGCCTATTAATTTTTCCGGCATATATTGGAGCCCGCCAGGCCATGTATGGCCCCCTCCGATTACCTTGTACAGCACCACCCCTGTGCCATACCGGCAGCCCGTATACCTTTCAACAATAGTCGATGTGCCGTCATCCGGGGTTAAATCCGGAAGCTGCTCCATCTCCGGTGCTGAAGGGCATCCATCCTGAGTAACCCAGAATTTCACAGTATCCGCCACTGATATCACCTTACCTGTTTTAACCGATAGGAGAGATACATCTCCGCCGTTGAATGGTACCACCGGGTCTTCAGTGCCGTTGATCATAAGCACAGAGACGACGCGTGAAGGTGACCATATTGAGGCAGTCTTTTGCGGTATGTTTCCGGCCACGGGCGCAATGGCAGCAATTTTATCGGACAATTCGCAGCCGAGGCGATTTGACATTAATGCCCCGTTGGATATCCCGGTGGCATAAACCATTTTTTCATATATAGTGAGGTTCTGTACAA